>CACYWX010000102.1 GCA_902778205.1 uncultured Ruminococcus sp.
TGTTCTTTTCTCCTTTATCGAGGAGAAAAGAACCAAAAGAGGAACTCCCTTGAAGTCCTGAGTATTCCGACCTCTGCGGAGGTCGGGTCAGGGCGTTGCTCCGACACCCCACGAACTTTTTGGAAAAAGTTCGATCAAAAACTAATTGTTGGGCATAGTGCAGCTAATTCTTAGTATTGCTATAGTTAGCTTTTTAGAGCGAGAATAGTATAAATACAAACAATCAACGGAGGAATATCATGAATCAGAACGAAACGAAGCTCCAGGGCCGGGACCTCATCAACGTGGGGATCTATTCGGCGATCTACTTTGTCATCCTCATGGCGGTGGCGATGCTGGGGATGATCCCGATCTTTCTGCCCCTCCTCTCCGTCCTCGTCCCCATTCTCGGGGGCGTCCCCTTCATGCTCTTTCTCACGAAGGTGAAAAAGCCCGGCATGGTCTTCATCATGGCCATGATCATGGGGATCATGATGCTGCTCACCGGCATGGGTCCCTGGCCGCTTCTGACCTGCGCGGCGGCCGGGATCCTCGCCGAGCTGTGCATCCGGAGCGGCAACTACCGGAGCGCGAAGAAATCCGTCCTGGCCTACGGCCTCTTCAGCCTGTGGATCTTCGGCAACTACCTGCCGCTCTTCACGGACTACGAGGGGTATTTCGCCCAGAGGGAGAGCTACGGGCAGGCGTACATCGATGCCGTTTCGAAGCTCATGCCCCTGTGGATGGCGCCGGTGCTCCTCATCGCCTGCTTCGTCTGCGGGATTCTCGGCGGACTGCTGGGCAGGGCGCTTCTGAAAAAGCACTTCGAAAAGGCCGGGATCGCATGAGCGCGCCCGCGTCCTATTCCGTAAAGGCGGCGCAGGAGGGACGGCGGAGCTTCCTCGATCCCAGGACGAAGCTGGCGCTGGTTTTGACGCTGGCCCTGTTCGTGCTGGGCGGCCTCGGCGGGGAGAGGATGGAGCCCTTGAAAACCGTCCTCTCCGCTCTGCCTTTTCTGCTCCTGCTGATCGAACGGGAGTGGAAGCGGTTTCTCCGGGGCTGTCTCATGCTGGGGATCGGGTACGGGCTTCTCTATGCGATGCCGTATCTGCCCCGTGCCGCGGGATTTTTCGCCCTGATGTGCGGCGGGATCCTGACCCGGTTCGTGGTGACGGTGGTGATGGGCGAATACCTCGTGGCCTCCACCTCCGTCAGCGAATTCATTTCCGGGATGGAGCGGCTCAGGATGCCCGCCGCCGTCACGATCCCCATGTCCGTCATGTTCCGGCTCTTTCCCACCATCGGCGCGGAATGGAAGTCGATCCGGCGGGCCATGGGGATGCGGGGGATCTCCCTCGGCGGGAACCGGGCGGGCGAGGTGCTGGAGTACCGGATGGTTCCCATGATCACCTCGTCGGTCCGGATCGGGGAGGAGCTCTCGGCCTCCGCTCTGACCCGTGGTCTCGGCGCGCCGGTAAAGCGGACCAACATCTGCAGGATCGGCTTCCGGGCGCAGGACTGGATTCTGCTCCTGCTGTGCCTGGCGGCGTTCGTTTTCTGGATCCTCGGACTTTTGGGGGTGGGGATATGATTGAATTCAAAAGCGTGAGCTTCCGGTACGGCGCCGGAGGGGAGGACGGGCGGACGCGGAACGAAGCGTCCCTCACGGACGTGAGCCTGACGGTGCGGGACGGGGAATTCGTCCTGCTGACCGGTCCCTCCGGATGCGGGAAGACCACCGTTCTGCGGCTCATCAACGGTCTGATCCCGCAGTTCTATCCGGGCGAGGTGACGGGAGAGGTTCTCATCGACGGGGAGAGCAATGCCGGACGGGAGCTGTACGACCTTGCACCGAAGGTGGGGACGGTGTTCCAGAATCCCCGGACCCAGTTCTACAATGTGGACACCACCGGCGAGCTGGCCTTCGGATGCGAAAACCGGGGGATGCCCGAGGAGGAGATCTGTTCCCGCATCGACGAAACGGTCTCCCGGTTCCGGATCGAGGGTCTCATGGACCGAAGCATCTTCCGGCTCTCCGACGGGGAGAAGCAGAAGATCGCCTGCGCCTCCGCTGACGTGTCCGGCCCCGGGATCATCCTGCTGGACGAGCCGTCGGCCAACCTCGATTACGGCGCGACGCTGGCGCTGAGGGAAATGATCCTGCGCTGGCGGTCCGAGGGGAAGACCATCGTCGCCGCGGAACACCGGATTGCGTATCTCTGGGATCTGACGGACCGGGCGGTATTGATGAAGGACGGGCGGATCCTACGGGAGCTGACCGGAGCGGAAAAGGACGGGATCAGTGAGGAGGAGCTGACGTCGCTGGGACTGCGCTCCCGGACGACGGAGGATCCCGCGGCGATTCCCCTGCCCGCGTTTTCGGAGGGGGACGAGCCGATCCTGCTCCGGGACTTCCGCTTTGCCTATCCGGGGACGAAAAAGGCCGTCGTGGACCTCCCCGAGATGAAGCTCGCGGCGGGAGAGATCACGGCGGTGGTGGGCTGCAACGGCGCGGGAAAGACCAGCCTTCTGAACTGCCTGTGCGGACTGGAGGGGCGGTGCTCCGGGACCCTGGAATACCGGGGAAAGCGGTACGGACGGAGGGAGCGGCGGAGGCTCTGCTTCATGGTGATGCAGGACACGGGGAACCAGCTCTTCACGGAAAGCGCTCTCGACGAGGTTCTGATCAGCCTGCCGAAGGACGAGCCCGAGCCGGAGAAGCGCGCGGGAGAGCTTCTGGCGCTGCTGGATCTCGAGGATTTCGCGGGCCGTCATCCCCAGAGTCTGTCGGGCGGTCAGAAGCAGAGGCTGGCCATCGCCTGCGCCCTGGCGTCGGGGCGGGAGATCCTTCTCCTCGACGAGCCCACCAGCGGCCTGGACCACAGGCACATGAAGGAGACCGCCGCGCTGTTCGAAAGGCTCCGGGCCATGGGGACCACGCTCCTCGTCGTCACCCACGACAGCGAGCTGATCCGCGCCTGCTGCACGAGGAGGATCGGGATCGGATGAACATCGAACGCTCCCCGAGGCTTCCGGAATAAACGGCTGAACCGTTCCGGACCGCGGGGCGTTTTTTTCTGTTTTCGTGCGGCATTTCCGGCGGGAACGTGGTATAATGACGGGGCAGGCTCCCGTATTCCCGGGGACTGCGGACCGCGGAGCGCGGAATCACCGTCACAACGGAGGATACGGTATGATCCAGAGCATGAATTTTCCCCTGTCGAAGGACTGCGTCCGGCCCTTTGGAAGCTGGGCGGCGCTGGAGGATGCGCTGAAGGGGCTGGGGCTGGACGGCGTGGAAGGGATCGCGGACCCGGATTATTACGACGACACCTTCCCCGCCTCCCTTCTGACGGGCTACCACATGACCTTCTACCCGGACTGGGTGGACTTCTGGCGGGGAGACCGGGCGGCGCTGATCCGAAAATTCGGGAGCGTGGAGACCGCGGAGGGCTTTTACCGCTGTTCGTCTCCCGAGGAGTTTCTCGGGCTGTTCCGGACCGATTTCGCGCTGGCGAAGCGGCTGGGCGCGCGGTATCTGGTCTTTCACGTTTCGGACGTGTCCATCGAGGAGGGCTACACCTACCGCTGGGAGCACACGGACCGGGAGGTCACGGACGCCGCGCTGGAGCTCATCAACGCCATCCTCGACGGCGCGGAGCCGGACTTTGACTTCCTCGTGGAGAACCAGTGGTGGCCGGGCTTCACCTTCACGGATCCGCGCGAGACGGAATACCTGCTGTCCCGGATCCGGTATCCCCAGGTGGGCGTCATGCTGGACACCGGGCACCTGATGAACACGAATCAGCGGATCCGGACCCAGGAGGAGGGCGTGGAGTACATCCTCTCCATGCTGGAGCGGCACGGGGAGCTCGCCCGGACCGTGAAGGGCCTGCATTTCCATCAGAGCCTCAGCGGGGCGTACTGCCGGAAAACCGTCGGACGGCTCCCCGAGGACTTTCCCCGGGACTATTACGAGGCATTTGCCGTCAGCTACGGGCACATTCTGCAGATCGACCGGCACAATCCCTGGACCTCCCCGTCCTGCGCGCGGATCCTCGACGCGGTCCGGCCTCTGTATCTGACCCACGAGCTGTCCGCGAAGCCCCGCATGTCCCAGCTGGCCGCGGTGAAGAGACAGCTCCGGGCGATCCGGGAGGGACGGGGGGAGTACTGAGAGGCTCCGTCATTCGCTGGCGTACAGCTCCAGGGTGTTCAGAAAGCGAGCGAAGCAGTCGTCCCAGGATTTTTCGCCGCGGACGTAGGGGAGGATTTCCAGGTTGATATACCGCTTGATGATGGGAGGAAGCATCAGGGCTTCGGTGGGGGACTGCACGACCTCCATGTACTGCCGGAACGCCTCGTCCTCCTCCATGCCGTCCATCCAGATAAAGTCACGAAGAGAATCGCGCCGCACCGGAAAACCGACCCAGAAATAGGGGAGATCCCACCTCGTCTCGTCATGCCCGCCCTGAATCTCGTCCGAGAGCAGGATTTTGAGCAGCCGCCAGCCGTTCAGCTTGTTCTTCGCTCCTGTCGGGATGGCCGTATTCATGACCATCACGGCGGTAATGCCGTCCCGCTGATTCCTCTGCGCGAACAGGACCATTTCGTCTCCGGCTTCCGTCAGCCGCCAGGACGTCTGGTCCGTCAGCATCAGGGACGTACCCACATGGTCGAACAGGCAGTGCTTCGTGTGAATCGCCCAGCCCGAATTGTACCAGCCGTCGGATTCTTCCACCAGGCTCGTATCGTTCGGATCGTAATCCGGATTGTAGTACAGCTTCACCGTATCCACGCACCGGCGGAACATCTCCTCGTCGAACCCGACCTCCATGGTCTGGTAATCGATCAGGCTGAACCCGAAATTGGTATACAGATTGTGAATATCCGAAATCTCCCTCGGTCCGCCGAAGGTGTCGATGAACAGGGTTGAAGTCGGGTGCTTTTCGTGAAACCTTGCGGCTGCCTCCAAAAAGCCGTCGGAGGTTTTGATCTCTTCTTCGGTCATGCCGATTTCGTCCAGAGTGGACCGCGCCATGACCAAAAGCGGCATTTCGTAGTTGATCGGCACAAAAAACCGCTGTCCCGTCAAAACACCCCCGTCCATGACCGGAACGATGAACTCATCGAGGTCGATTTCCTCGTCCCGCAGAAAATACGGGTTCAGATCGGTAAAGAGCCCCGTGGAGGCGGTTTTATAAACGTCGGGAATATCCGTGACCGTGAAGAGCAGAAGATCCGGGCCCCGTCCCGCCGGGATTTCCGTGCGGATCAGAACCTCGAAGTCGTCTTCGCTCATGGTTTTGTAATCCACCCGGATGCCGGGGTACAGCTCCTCGAAAATCCGGACCGCCGGATTCATAACGCTTCTGCCCATCGCGGCGTCCGCGTAGACCACCAGCTCCCCGGTCTCCTCCGGCATGACGAAATCGGAGTAATCCGGCGTCGGCCATTCCGTCTCGGCGGCTTCGTCCGCGGGGGCGTCGGGATTTATCGGGGAGTCCGTCTTCGCGGGGGTATTGGTGCCGGTATTGCCGGAGGGCGTTTCTTCTTTCGCGCAGGAAAAGGCCGACAGGCTCATGATCCCCGCCAGAATCAGCGCAAGGACGCGGATTTCGATTTGTTTCATAGTGCGCTCCTTTTCATTCGCTCGCGTACAGCTCCAGGGTGTTCAAAAACCGCTTGTAGCAGTCGTCCCAGCCTTTTTCGCCCCGGACGTAGGGGAAGATCTCGAGCTGGAGATACCGCTTGACGGTCGGGGGCATGATTTCCGTGCGGGTCGGGGAGCTGACGAGTTCGAATAGCATGGCGGCGTCCTCTTCCGTGATGACCTCCCCGTCGACGTCGGGATATTTCTGATTCGTCCCGTACACCATGCCGCGGAGCGCGTTTTTGTTCACGGGCATTCCGATCCGGAGATTGCCAAGCCCCGCGGAGTTCTGTCCCCCCTGCAATTCCTCGGAAAGCAGGATTTTGAGGAGCCGGTATGCGTTCAGCTTGTTTTTCGCGCCCTGCGGAACGGCGGCAAGGGAACAGATCCGCGCGGTGACGCCGTCGTGACAGTCGGGAATTGCGAAGATCAGAGGTGTTTCCCCCTGCGATCTCAGGCCGCGCATGAGCCCGTAGACGGAATAGGTCGCGTTCAGCTCGCCGACGAACAGCCCCTTTCTTTCGACCAGAGCCACACCGAGCGTATTGTCCATGTAAAACGCCCGCTCCTCCCGAAAATAGGACTTTGCCGCGTCCGCGATCTTCTTCATCTGTTTTTCGTCCAGAGAGGCGGTCCCGTTCGCGTAGTCGATGGGCTCAAGGCCCGCGTATTCAAAGAGATCGTACAGTTCGACGGCGTTCTGATGGCCGAGGGGAACGAGGAGCATATCGCCCTCCGGAACCTGTTCCTTATACCGGATCAGGGCGTCGGTGAAGCTTTCCCACGCCGAAAAATCCTCCGGTCTGAGTCCGGCGTCTGCAAGGTTTTCCGCGGTCGTTTCGACGATCGGGCAGATATATTCAATTGGGACGAAATACCGTCTTCCCATATACAGTCCGCCGTTCAGCACGCCTTCGACATAGTCCTCCGCGCGGAAATCGGGATCGTTCGCCAGATAGGGTCCGAGGTCTTCGAAAATCCCCGCGGTGACCGACTTATAAATATCCGGAAGGTCGATCCCGAAGGAGAACAGCAGATCCGGCCCCCTGCCCGCGGGGATCTCCGTGCGGACGAGGGCTTCGTATTCGTCGTCCCCGAGGGTCTTCACCGTCACGCCGACGCCGGGGTACTGCGTTTTGAAAATCTCCACCGCGGGAGTGAGCGTCACGCTGAGCATATCCGTTGTATAGACCGTCAGTTCTCCTGTCTCCTCGGGCATGATGAAATCCGAATAATCCGGCACAGGCCATTCCGTTTCGGCAGCTTCTTCCGCTGGGGTGTCGGGACTGGACGGAGCGTCGGGATTTGACGGGCCGTCAGGATCGGCCGGGCCGTTGGTATTTGCCGGGCCGTCGGGATCGGCCGCGGCGTCCGTCTTCGCGGGGGATCCGTTTCCGGGATTGCCGGAAGGCGTTTCTTCCTTCGCGCAGGAGAAGGCCGACAGGCACATGATCCCCGCCAGCAGCAGCGCAAGGACGCGGATTTCGATTTGTTTCATAGTGCGCTCCTTTTCATTCGCTCGCGTACAGCTCCAGCGTGCTCAGAAATCTCTTGTAGCAGTCGTCCCACGTTTTTTCGCCGCGAACGTAGGGCATCAGTTCAAGATTCAGATACCGCCTGATAATACTCGGAAGTATGCAGGCGGAGGTGACGCTGTCGCGGAAGTTGAGGATGACCTGAATATATCCGTCAATATCAGGATCTCCGGGGAACATTTCATCCCTTGTGAAGTACAGGTGATCGGCGAACGAAGACTTGCGGACAGGCGAGCCGATGCGGATATACGCCGCCTTCCACCCGGTTTTGGTATAGCCGCTCTGGATTTCCTCCGAAAGCAGGATATCAAGGAGCCGGTATGCGTTCAGCTTGTTGCGGGATGCAATGGGGATGGCCGCGTAGCTGACGACCTCGGCCGTGGTACCGCCGCTGATGTCCTTTGCCGGGAGGATGCAGGGCGTTTCTCCCGCATGGGAAACGATCCACATGTCGTTTATGAGGATCATCGGCGAAGAATTGGAAAGATTGGAACCGAGATACATGCGCTCGATAACGCCGCTGATCTGCTTGTAGTCTTTACCGACAGGACGACCGTTCTCAGAGTCAAACGCGCGGCAGACGTCGAGCAGGGGGTGAAGCATTTCCTCGTTCACGACAGGGGTCTGCCTGTCATAATCGATGAAGCTCATGCCGCTGATTTTGATCAGATCGGACAGATAATCCTCATCCCCGCCGTCGGAAAACAGCGCGTTCTCGGGGTTATTCTCATGGTAGCGCATACAGGCGGCGCAGAAGTCTTCGAGCGTCCGGATGCCGTCCGGGTCAATGCCCGAATCCGCAAGGTTTTCCACCGACGTTTTGAAGAGCGGAAGCAGCACTTCGACCGGGATGAGCTGCCTTTGTCCACGATACTTCCCGAAATCCATCACGCCCGTCAGAAAATCGTCAAAGGAAAAATCCGGATCGTTCAGCAAATACGGGGTCAGATCCTCGAAAAGCCCCGCCGCCATAGTTTTGTACGGATCGGGGAGCGTACCGGCGTAACAGAACAGCAGGTCCGGGCCTTTTCCCGCCGGAACTTCCGTTTCAACGCGGGCCTCAAACTCATCGTCCGTCATCTTCACGAAGTTCACTTTGACGTCGGGATATTTCTCCTGAAAGAGCTCGAGCGCAGGCGAAAGAAGGAGGTTGATCATATCAAAGCCGTACACCGTCAGTTCCCCCGTCTCCTCGGGCATGACGAAATCGGAGTAATCCGGCTCCGGCCATTCGGGTTCGGTGGGTTCGACGGCTTCTTCGGACGCATCGCCTGGCGTAGGTTCGCCGGGATCGGTTCCACCGGACTTATCCGTAGGAGCGTCGGGATCGGACGGACCATCGTGATCGGCCGTGGCGTCCGTCTTCGCGGGGGCGCTGTTTCCGGTATCGGCGGAGGGCGTTTCTTTCTTCGCGCAGGAGAGGGCCGAGAAGCTCATGATCCCCGCCAAAATCAG
Source organism: uncultured Ruminococcus sp. (assembly GCA_902778205.1). Classification (GTDB taxonomy): domain Bacteria; phylum Bacillota; class Clostridia; order Oscillospirales; family CAG-272; genus UMGS1696. The sequence goes on from CACYWX010000102.1 coordinate 8,623, forward strand.
CGCGAGAACACGGATTCCGATTTGTTTCATAGTGCGCTCCTTTTCATTCGCTGGCATACAGCTCCAGGGTGCTCACAAACCGCTTCCAGCAGTCGTCCCAGGCTTTTTCGCCCCGAACGTAGGGCATCAGCTCCAGGATGATGTAGCGGTTGAGGATGGAGGGCAGCTTTCGGGCGGTGGTGGAAGAAGACCAGAGCGCCATAAATTCATCGAGGATCTTCTGTTCCGCCGGGTTTTTCAAATCAAATCCCCAGTATTCGACGTCGTATTCAAAGGTCTTCCGGAGAGAGGACAGCCGCACGGGCATTCCCGCCCAGAAATACGAGTTTCCGAACCGAGAATCGTCCCGCCCCGCCTGGATCTCGTCGGAGAGCAGGATCTTCATCAGCCGCCATGCGTTCAGCTTGTTCTGCGAACCCTGCGGAATGGCCGCCATCTGCACGATGTCAGCCGTCGTTTCCCCGTTCCAGCCCCGCGGAACGAACGCGACCGCCTCGTCCCCCATTTCCCCCAGCGTCTTTTTTACCATGGAGAACGACTGATACCCGTCGTCAAAGTAGTTGAACAGGCACTCGTTTTCCACAAGGCACCCGTAGTCCATATAGGTGGAGATCAGCCGGTCCGCCCTGCTCTCGTCGTATTCGACGTAATCCGGATCATAATAGAGCTTCACAAGATCCATGATTTCCCGGACCCGCTCCTCATCGCAG
>CACYWX010000103.1:0-9188 GCA_902778205.1 uncultured Ruminococcus sp.
CCGGCGGAATATGGTATAATACCGGAAATCCAATCGACGGAAGGCGAATCCATGAACGAACATCCCGTAGCTTTCGCGCGGTGCCGGGACTACGATCCCTCCGCGCTGACCGAGGCCCTGTCGCGCTCCTTTTCCGTTCTCGGAATCGGAAGGGAGTTTTTCGAGGGGAAGCGGGTGCTTCTGAAGCCCAATCTGGTGCTGGCGAAAAAGCCGGATCAGGCCGCCACCACTCATCCTGCTATGATCGCCGCGCTGGCGGAGATCCTCTTCGGATTCGGCGCGGAGAGCGTCACGCTGGCGGATTCCCCCGGGGGACCCTTCTCCGCCCCGGCGCTGAATCTTGTCTACCGGGTCTGCGGTATGGAAGGAGCCGATCCGCTGGTGAAGCTGAACGACGACTTCACCTTCCGGCCGGTCCGGACCGACGGCGTGAAGCTGAAGACCTTCCGGATGATCTCGGCGGCTCTGGACGCGGACGTGATCGTGGACGTGTGCAAGTTCAAGTCCCACTCCCTCACCGGCATGTCCTGCGCCGTGAAGAACCTCTTCGGCCTGATCCCCGGCGTGGAGAAATTCGAAATGCACAACGCCTTCCCGCTTCTGCCGGATTTCTCGGAGATGCTGACGGACCTCTGCGAAACGGTGGTCCGGGAGAAGCCCTTTCTAGCGGTCTGCGACGGGATCCTCTCCATGGAGGGGAACGGCCCCACCCACGGAACGCCCGTTGAAACCGGATTCCTCCTCTGCTCCCGGGATCCCTTCGCGCTGGACGTGGTGGCCGAGCACATGATGGAGCGGGACGGAGAGGTCCTGTACCTGAACGCGGCGGCGGAGCGCGGGTTGGTTTCCCGGGACTGGCGGGAGATTCCCCTCCTCAACGAGGACGGCGCGCCCTTCGACGATCCGCCCACCTTCCCCCTGGCCCGCCCGGATGCCGACGCCGGTCATTTCCTCCGGAACCTGCCGAATTTCATGGGCGGGCGGTTCACGAAGCTGTTCGAGCCCCGGCCCCGGATCCTGACGAAGCAATGCGTGGGATGCGGGAAGTGCTTCAAATCCTGTCCCAGACACACCATCCGGATGATCGTCGGCGGAAAGAAGAAGACGGCGCGGATCGATCCGGAGAAGTGCATCCGGTGCTGGTGCTGTCAGGAGCTCTGCCCCATCGGAGCCGTGGGCGTGAAGCAGAATTTTCTCATCAAGCTCATTCACTGAGGTGCCGCCATGCCGACCATTACAGCCGAAGCCCGCGCCAAGATCAATCTCTGGCTGACCGTGGGAGAAAAGCGTCCCGACGGATACCACGACATCGAGACCGTCATGCGGCAGGTGTCCCTGTGCGATCTGGTGAGCGTCACAAGACGACCGGATCACGGGGAGGACAGGCTCATCGAGGTCCACTGCTCCGATCCCGGGATCCCCGCGGACCGGCGCAACATCGTCTGGAAGTGCGCGGAGGCGTTTTTCGATGCCTACGGAATCCGGGCGTACAATATTTATATCGACATCGAAAAGCACATCCCCCAGGCGGCGGGTCTGGCGGGAGGCTCAGCGGACGGGGCGGCGGCGCTCCGGCTTCTGAATCAGCTGTTCCGCGCGGACGCATCTTTGGAGTTCCTCTGCTCCGTGGGCGCGAAGGTGGGGGCGGACATTCCCTTCTGCCTCACAGGTGGGATGCAGCTGTGCCGCGGAAAGGGAGAGCGCATGACGCCCGTGACCGTCTCCCCATCCGTCGCCCGGCCCGCTCCCATCGATTCCTGCGCCGCGCTGATCGTCAAGTCCCCGGCCCTGTCCGTGTCCACCGGAGAGGCGTACCGGATGCTGGACGAGATCCCTCCCTCCCCCGCGGACGCCGAGCTGAGGAGGACCGGATTGAACATGCTTCTCGGCGAGCTCCGGGACGGGCGGATCCCGCGAACCCTGTACAACGATTTCGAGCGGACGGCTCCCCGGGAGGTCTTCCCCGTGAAGGACAGGCTCCTCTCCCTGGGCGCGGTCTCCGTCCTCATGAGCGGGAGCGGTCCCTCCGTCTACGGCCTATTTGAAGGGCTCCGGGACGCGGAGGACGCGCGGGACGCTCTGGCGGCAGAGGGCGTCGACTGCTTTGCCGTCCGGCTTCTGTGAGAGGATCCCATCATCATTTTACAACGGAAAGGAATGACCGACATGTCTGAATCCATTTTCTACAAAGGCCGCGGTACCCCCGAGATGTACGACGATCTCATGGACTTCATGAACTACGTGTTCGGCTTCAACGGGGACGGCAGCGATTTCAAGAAGCTCCTGCCCAAGTGCTACAATAAGGAATACGATCCCTGTTACAACAATTACGTCGTCACGGAGAACGGAAAGCTGCGCGCGGCCATTGGCGCCTACGACTACGATCTGTCCGTCGGCGGGGAGATCCTGAAGACCCGCGGGATCGGCAACGTGGCAGTGCATCCCTATTTCCGCTCCATGGGATACATGAAGGACTGCATGCACATGGCTCTGCGGGACATGATCGCGGACGGAGTGGATTTCTCCCTCCTGGGCGGACAGCGCCAGCGGTACCAGCACTTCGGCTTCGAGCAGGCCGGAGCGCAGTACGTCGTCTCCGTGGACAGAGGCAATCTGCGGCGGGCCTTTGAGGACGTGCCCCTGCCCGAATATGAGCTGAGGGACGTGACCGGGGCGGACGAAGAGCTGATCGAAAAGATGTACACCCTCCACAGCGCGCGGGATTACAGGATGCTCCGCCCCCGGGAGGACTTCTTCAACATTGCCTGCTCCTGGCGCTCGAACGTCACCGCCATCCTGAAGGACGGCGAATTCCGGGGATACTTCACCGGCGGACTGCACGAGCTGACCCTGATCGATCCCGCCGAGCTGACGGACGTGGTGCGGAATTACGTGAAGCAGCGGGGTGACGTCTCCATCGACGTGCCCGCCTGGGAGACGGAGACCGTGGGCGCGCTCAGCACCTTCGGCGGCGGCATTTCCTACGGGAACAGCGAGATGTTCAACATCCTGAATTACCGTCATGTGACAGAGACGCTTCTGAAGTTCAAGGCGTCCCGGGAGACCCTTGGGGACGGCGAGCTGACCCTGTTCATCCACGGCTTCGCGGGGGACGAGCGGTTCCGGATCGCGGTGAAGAACAACGAGGTGACCGTGGAGCCCTCGGCCGCGGGGGACGCTCTGGAGCTGGACCATCTCGAGGCAATCAGCTTCCTCGCGGGAATCTTCTCCCTGAAACGCGGGGCTCTTCCCGTTGCATTCCGTTCCTGGTTCCCGCTGCCGCTGTTCGTGGACACGGCGGACCATGTATAATTAGTCAATACACCCTGTATAATATTCATCGGAATCCGGAGGAAAAACCGTCCGGATTCCGTTTTGTTTCCTCCCACGGTCCCGTTTTTTTGCACCTTGACGAATCGGCGGGACCGCGTTTTTCCCGATTTCGTCAATTTGTGGAAATCCGCGGTGACGATGAATTTTTTATGCAGATCTCTTGCATTTCGATGGAATCCGGAGTATAATTATACCGTTCAAATCCAAAACGTCACGGAGGATCCGTCATGAGCTATCTGCAGAACGTACTGTCCCAGGTTGAAGCGAAGTATTCCTATCAGCCGGAATTTCTCCAGGCTGTGCGGGAGGTGTTCGAGTCCCTCGCTCCCGTCATCACCAAAAACGAAAAGTTATACGAGCAGGAAGCGATCCTGGAGCGGATCACGGAGCCCGACCGCCAGATCCAGTTCCGCGTCCCGTGGGTGGACGACACCGGAAAGATCCGGGTGAACACCGGCTACCGCGTCCAGTTCAACAACGCCATCGGTCCCTACAAGGGAGGTCTGCGGCTCCATCCCTCCGTCAACCTCTCCGTCATCAAGTTCCTCGGCTTCGAGCAGGTCTTCAAGAACAGCCTGACCGGTCTCCCCATGGGCGGAGGCAAGGGCGGCTCCGACTTCGATCCCAAGGGCAAGAGCGACCGCGAGGTCATGGCCTTCTGCCAGAGCTTCATGACGGAGCTCTACAAGTACATCGGCGCGGACGAGGACGTTCCGGCGGGCGACATCGGCACCGGCGCCCGGGAGATCGGCTATCTCTACGGCCAGTACAAGCGCATCACCGGCCTGTACGAGGGCGTTCTGACCGGCAAGGGCCTCTCCTACGGCGGCTCCCTGGTCCGCACCCAGGCCACGGGCTACGGCCTGCTCTATCTGGTGGACGAGCTGCTGAAGAATCACCAGAGCGGCATCGAGGGCAAGACCGTCACGATCTCCGGCGCGGGCAACGTGGCCATTTACGCGGCGGAAAAGGCCGGACAGCTGGGCGGCAAGGTGGTCACCCTCTCCGACTCCACCGGCTGGATCTACGACAAGGACGGCATCGACCTGGATCTCGTCAAGGAGATCAAGGAGGTCCGCCGGGGCCGCATCTCCGAATACAAGGACGCAAAGCCCTCCGCCGATTACCACGAGGGCCGCGGCGTATGGAGCATCCCCACGGACATCGCCCTTCCCTGCGCCACCCAGAACGAGCTTCTCATCGACGACGCGAAGGAGCTGGTGAAGAACGGCGTGAAGGCGGTCTGCGAGGGCGCGAACATGCCCACCACCATCGAGGCCACCAAGTATCTGCAGGAGAACGGCGTCCTGTTCGTCCCCGGCAAGGCCTCCAACGCGGGCGGCGTGGCCACCTCCGGTCTGGAAATGTCCCAGAACAGCGAGCGGCTCAGCTGGACCTTCGACGAGGTGGACGCCAAGCTGAAGGGCATCATGACCGGCATCTACGCCAACATCGACAGCGCGGCGAAGGAATACGGCATGGCCGGCAACTACGTGGCGGGCGCCAACATCGCGGGCTTCTCCAAGGTCGTGAACGCCATGATCGCCCAGGGGGCGTATTGATTGAGGCCAGGAACGCGCATTACACGGGCACGGGATTTTGAAGCGCAGCATGGAGACAACCGCACGGAAGATAACGTTCGGAACCTGATGTAATTCGCTATCATGCTGAGGCCATAGGGGTCATACAAAAAATAATCCCGCTCAGGCGGAGGGTTTATCCCCGGCCGGGCGGGATTTTTCGGTTTGATTCAAATCCGCTCGATCCGTACGGCGGGATTATCGGGATCCCGGACGGAGACGATCCACGCGCCGTGGTCGAAGGAAGGCTCCACGCCCATCCGCATCCCGGCCCAGTCGGCGTAATAGTCGTTTCGCTCCTCATGGCCGCAGATCACGGCGAGAACGGCCCCGCTCTCCGCCGCCGCCATGGTGATGCCGCCGTTCACCGTCTGACACTTCCGCTCCTCCCGGGTCACGCCGTCAAAGCACCCCCGGCCTTGATTGAGGGGGAGCTGGGCGTGCTCGGGCGTGGGCGTGTGGAAGAAGAACAGCTCCGGGACCTTACGGCCAGAACTGGCTTCGATGCGCTCATGATCCCGGTCGAACCACACGGTCTGGTTGAAGCGGACGCCGTCCATGTAGTGGGGCGTGTACAGGGGATAGGGCAGTCGGGAGCGGCCCGGGGATCCGTAGTCCCGCTCGTAAGCCGTGGTCTCCGTATGGGTGTCGAACAGGCGCAGGATCAGGACCGGTGAGGACTTCCCCTCCCGCCTCACGGGAACCGTCCCGTCGGTGAAGCCGTCCGTCTCCTCCGCCCGGTCCGGGAGCAAGCAGCCGGGGAGCGAGGACAGGATCCCGTACAGGACCTCGTCCGTCAGGCCGCATTTCCGCTCGCCCTCCCCGAAGGTGAAGACAAAGGGGATCCCGGCGTCCCGCGCGGGCTCGAGAAGGGTCCGGGCCGATTCCATGGCCTCCTTCTCCGATACCGGAGAGCGGAAGGTGTCGCCGTTCAGCACCAGAAGATCGGGATCCCCGCTCCGGATCAGAGCCGCCAGCCGGTCCCGCTTCTCGGCCGCGTTCTCCGCATCCAGCCGGACGCCGTGCAGGGGCAGGATCCGGAATTCAGCGCGCTTCCATGTCAGCTCAGGCATTGTCGTGTCCCTCCCGGAAAATGAAGTCCCCGGCGCCGGGGCAGTCCTTCAGATAGGCGTGGACGGAATCCGGGCGCATGGGATCCGACGCCTTCAGGGTGATGAGCCGTCCGCCGCGGAGCCGGTCCGTGCCGTAGACGTCGTAGCCGAGGCTTGCGTCCTCCGACAGCTCGATGCCCATATACTTCCCGGCGAAGCTGTTGATGTGGTCGTGGCCGCTGACGATGGCGGAGATGTCTCCCCGCTCGTAGGCCGCCGCGAACAGGCCGGGATTGAAGGCGGGAACTCCGGCGGACTCCTCCAGCTCCCCGGTCATGAAGGTCAGGGACGGGTTCCGCGGGATCAGGCTGTGCTCCTGCAGGGGGATGTGCATGCCCATGATGCCGGGGATTTTGTGCCCGTACCGCCTCTCCATGGCAAGATCCCGCTCCCAGTACCATCTCGCCTGCGCGTGGTATACGCCTCCCCCGGCATCGAAGCCCCAGGTGGCCGCGGCGAAATCATAGGGGGCCGTAATGCCGTACTCCTCCGCCCACTGGCCCGTACCCCGGTGGGAGTCGAAGAGCCAGATCACAAAGGCGGGCTCGTCCGAATCCGGGCTTCCGTGAACCGGCACCATATACGTGCCGTATCCCGGAAGGGAATCCGGTCCCCGGAGGGAGATGCAGTGCGGATGGGCGGCGAAGACCTCCGTTGGCAGGCCCTCCTCGTGGTCGTGATTGCCCGGCACATGGCACCAGGGAACGCCCCTCGTTTCGCAGGGCCCGGCAATGGCAGACACGTACCGGCGGAAGCGGTCCTCCGAATCCATCTCGCCGTCGGAGATAAAGTCCCCCAGATTGACGCAGAGATCCGCCTTCGTATGATCCAGCAGAGCGCCTATGGCCCGGGGAAGCCGCTCGTCCCAGTCCCGATCCGACGGGGCGTGAAAGTCCGACACGAACAGCACCCGGAATTCGCCGTTCTCATCCAGCGTCAGCCGGATCCTGTCCGCCGTCTCCTTTTTCAGATCCATCTCCATGGTCTTCTCCTATATACTGACTGAAGGATAGAAGGATATAGTTAAGTGAGTATCCCTTCAACCCTCACTTGTTACTGTGCTGCGTCAGCCGAAACATGCGTGGAACAAGTTCCACGGTTTTCTCGGAGACCTCGAAAACGGCGATCGAAACGCGCATTGGGCAGAATGGTTGAAAATGATGTTTCGTTAACCAGTTCACAGTTAAACTATCATCCCGCGAAGTCAACCGCGCTGTTTCGTCTTCACTCCAACGCGACCCACGACAATGCGCGACTGAATCTCTTTGACTCTGACTGTATGAACAGAGACCGCGCGAGGTGTGAGATATACAGTTGGATTTGGATGTAGGACCGGGAGGACGGATTATGCTTTCCGGCCAAGGGACCTCCCGGGGAGGGGCCTTCGGCCAGAGATGGTCCCTCCCCGGTGCCCCGCGCACAGCGGATTTTATTGGAAACGCGAAGCGTTTCCTTCCTTACTTCTTGAAGTTCGGGATGAACTCCATCCTCCTCCGCCGGACCGCAGGGATGCGGCCCGATGCTGATTCCGTGCGGCGGAAGGATTTTATACGCCTTCCGTATCGTGTGAACACACGATAACCTCTCATGTGTGCAGGTCGCGGATGTAGTACTTGTCCCCGCCCTCGAAGAAATCCGGGTTCCTCATGCAGGCCTCCCCGGCCAGATCCCACAGGCGCACCTGTCGGGTGGAGAGGCCGCCGTCCTCCGTGATGTCGATGATCCGCCCGCCCCGCATGTCGTCGTGGGTGGACATGTCGTACCCGAGGCAGCAGTCGTAGGCCAGGGTGACGCCGCAGTACTGCCCCTGAAAATCGCACAGGTGCTCGTGTCCGGCGAAGATCCCCTTCACGTCGCCCCGCTCCAGACAGGCGAAGAACAGGCCGCTGTTCAGCTCCGAGCAGGCCACGTCCTCCCGCTTGTGCCCCACAAAACCCACCTCTTCCGGATTGCGGTACAGGAGGCAGAACTCCACCACCGGCACGTGCAGGAACATCAGGGCCGGGATCTTCCTCCCCGCAGCCCGCTCCGCGTTCCGCGAATGGCTGTAGTACCACATGACCTGATCGAACATGGGAGTGGCCTGATCGTGGCCGTCGCTGAAGTGGTCCCGCAGGACGAAGACGGTGTCCTCGGGGAGGCCGAATTTCCTCGTGAAGTCGTGGACGTTGGTGTGGGAATCCAGGGCGTAGAGGTGATAGGCCGCCTCGTCCGAATCCCTTCCGTACACCGGCAGGCAGTAGTTGCCCACGCCGGAGATCTCACCGGGTCCCGCGTCGCTGAGACAGAGGGGGAAGGACTCGTAGACCGGCTCCTGCTCCTCCTTGGTCATGGGCTGTTCCCCGTCGTGGTTGCCGAACACGTGGGCCCAGGGGATCCCCCGCCGGTTCATGGGCTCCGTCACGTCGGCGAGATAGCTTTTCAGGATCTCCGGCGTGATGCCGCAGAGCTGGTCGCCCCCCAGCATGACAAAATCCGGCTTTGCGTAGTCCACCATGGTCTCAATGGCCCAGGTCAGCTTGGGATTGTAGTCCGGCTTTCCGTGGAAATCGGAGATCATCAGCACCCGGAAGCTGCCGTCCGGCCTGAACCGGAGCGCCGGCTTTCCTCTTTCGTCCGTGGTTTTCATTCGTCGCTGTCCCCCGCGTGTCCCATGATGTCCCGGATCTTCACCGTCCGGGTGGTAAAGGCTCCCGGATCCTCCGCGCGGAAATCGATGATCCGTCCCCCGCGCAGATCGTTGTCCTGGCAGGCGTGGTAGCTCATGGAGGCGTCATAGGCCAGGGTGACGCCCATATAGACGGCGGAGAAATCGTTCCAGTGGTCGTGACCGCAGAAGATCCCCTTCACGTCCCCCCGCTCCACGCAGGCGCGCATGAGGCCGGAATTCAGCGGGGAGAAGCACACGTCCTCGCCCTGATGCCCCCTCAGGTCCGCGTCCCGGCGGTACCGGGTGACAACGTCGAATTCGGGGAGCGGGATGTGCATGAACATCACGGAGGGGATCTTCCGGCCCCATTCCTTTTCAAAGGCCTTCGACAGCGCGTAGTACCAGAAGACCTGATCCATGTGGACGGTGTCGTCGGAGCCGTGGTCCCCCACGAAGGGCGGGAATGCGGGCGTATGGGGGTCCATCCCGTACTGAATGAAGAAATCCTGCATG
>CACYWX010000103.1:9198-11611 GCA_902778205.1 uncultured Ruminococcus sp.
CGTACACGTTCAGAAGGAGCTCCTCCCCCTCCGCCGCGTACACGGGCAGGACGTAGTTGCCGACGCCGCTCAGCTCCGGATCCCCGCGCTTCGACACGCAGCAGGGGAATTCCTCGTACACCGCCTCGGCCTCCTCGTTGGGGACGCCGTAGTTGTCGTCGTGGTTGCCGAACACGTGGCACCAGGGGATCCCGCGCCGCTCCATGGGTCCGGACAGGTCCGTCAGCAGGTCCCGGAGCTGCTCCGCGGTCTCGATGTGGATCTTCCCCGGACCGGCCGTATCGCCGCCGAACACAACCAGATCGGGGTTCTGGCTCTCCGTCAGCGCCTCCATGGCGGCGACGGTTTTCTTTTTGTTGTATCCGACTCCCCCGTGGATGTCGGACTCCATCAGGATGCGGAAGGAACCGTCCGGACGGAACCGGAGCGGCTTTTTCGTGGTGCGCCAGAAGGAAGGATCCGTGAAGCTCATGGGCTGTTCCTCACTCTGCGTTTTGATCTTTTGTACATTATACCCAACCGATCCCGCTCCGTCAAGAGCTTTTCGTCAGAATGCCTTGACAAGAGGGGAGGAATCCATTATAATCTGAACAGAATCCATGAATCCGGAGGTCCTATGTCCATCTGCCGAAAAACGCTCTGGAAGAGCGAAGCTCCAACCGACGGAGGCTGGAATACGCCGCGTCCCTATACCGCCTGCCGCATCCCCGGCATCGTCCGCACCGCCGCGGGCACCCTGCTTCTGTACTGCGAGGCCCGGGACACCCTCTCCGACTGGGCGCGCATCGATCTTCTGCTCTTCCGCTCGGAGGACGGCGGCGAAACCTTCTCCGGTCCCGTGGTCCTGGCCTCCGGGGACGGGGAGCATCCCACCGTCAACAACCCCGTCATGATCGCGGCGGAGAACGGGGACCTGCATTTCCTGTACTGCCGGGACTACACCGTGGACGGAGGCGGGGCGTTTGTCCGTCATTCCTCCGACGACGGCCGCACCTGGACCGATCCGGAGGACGTCATGGCCTCCACCCGGCCGGGGGAGCACAACGCCTTCGCCTTCGGACCGGGCCATGGCCTCGAGACGGCGGAGGGGCTCCTGCTTTCCCCGGTGTGGTACGTGCCGAAATCCGCAGGGCAGGAGCTCCGGTCCCATCATCCCGCCGTGGTCTCGGCGTTCTGCTCCCGGGACGGGGGAAAATCCTGGTTCCCGGGAGACACTGCGTATCCGACGGAGGGCTGTCCCGATCCCAACGAAACGGCGGCGGCCCGCACCTCCGACGGCGGCGTATATTTCAACGTGCGTCTGACCGGGGCGGGATACCGGGGCACCTTCCGCAGTCCGGACGGAGCGGGATCGTTTACCCCGCTGATCCCGGAGCCCGGTATGCCGGATCCCACCTGCATGGGAAGCCTCGTCAACGCGGAATGGAAGGGACAGCCGGTCATCCTTGCGGTGAACTGCGCCTCCGTCACGGAACGGGAGAATCTGACGGTGCGGGCGTCCCTCGACGACGGGAGAACCTGGCCCCGGTCCCTTATCGTGGATCCGGGAGACGCGGGCTACTCCGATCTCTGCGTGATCCCCGGGGAGGATCCCACGGTCTGCGTGCTGTACGAAAAGCGCTGGGGAACGGAGCTGTGTCTGGCCCGCTTCCCTCTGTCCGATCTCTTGAACTGAATCCGTCCATACGGAAAAGGAGTGATTGATATGTCCGATTATCTGGTCAAGCTCTGGGAGGTTCCCTCCGCCGAGCCCTATACCGCCGCCCTCCGGGAAAAGGGCATCGTGATCCGCAAGCCCATCGGTCCCGAGAACTACGCCGTCACCGCCTGGATCCGGGAGCACTTCGGTCCGGGCTGGGCCGGAGAATCCGAGAACGCCTTTTTCCGGGATCCGAAGGGAATCTACATCGCGGTCCGGGAGGCAGCCGACGGGGACAAAAAGCCGGGCATGCTGGGCTTTGCCTGCTACGACGCCACGGTGAAGGGCTTCTTCGGTCCCACGGGAGTGGCGGAGGAGGAGCGGCATCAGGGCATCGGTGCGGCTCTGCTCCTGTCCTGCCTCATCGCCATGCGGGAGGAGGGCTACGGCTACTGCGTCATCGGATCCGTGGGTCCCGCGGAGTTCTACAAAAAGATCTGCGGCGCCGTAGAGATCGAGGGCTCCTCGCCGGGGGTCTACCGGGGGATGCTCCGCTGAGGCCGATTCCGATCCGCCGGGACTGATCCCGGATCACCACATAAGGAGGATTTGCTATGAAACCGCTTCCCACCTGCGTCGCCTCGTACTCCTTCCACGGACTGCTGGAAAAGGGAGAATGCGACGTGTTCCGCTATCTCGATCTGCTCCGGTTCCGGTATCACGTGCGGTACGCGGATATCTGGACCGGGTTCCTGCCCTCCCTGGACGACGGGT
>CACYWX010000104.1 GCA_902778205.1 uncultured Ruminococcus sp.
GTGACGCATCCGGCCGCCGTGCCGGTGGGCACGGGGCTGATCAGCGTGAAGGTGGTGAACGGCGTTGCGCAGGTCAACTTCACCGAGGATTTCCGCCGGGACGTCATGGACCGCTTCGCCGCCTGCTACGAGGCAGGAGGGACGCCCAATCCCTGCCTGGACTGCAACCGATTTCTGAAATTCGACCGGCTCATGCGGCGGGCGGACGAGCTGGGGTACCGGTACGTGGTCACCGGCCATTACGCCCGGATCGGAAGGGATGAGGACGGTCTGTACACCCTCCTGAAAAGTCCGGATTCCCGGAAGGATCAGAGCTATTTCCTCTGCTCCATGACCCAGGATCAGCTGGCCCGGACCCTCTTCCCTCTCGGCTCCATGAGCAAGGAGGAGGTTCGACGCATCGCGGAGGAGCACGGATTTGTCAACGCGGAAAAGCCGGATTCCCAGGACATCTGCTTCGTGCCCGACGGGGATTACGCCGCCTTCCTCCGCCGCTACACCGGACGGGACTATCCCGAGGGGGATTTTGTCCTGCGGGACGGAACCGTGGTGGGCCGCCACCGGGGGATCGTCGATTATACCATCGGCCAGCGCAGAGGGCTGGGTGTGGCCTGGAGCGAATCCCTGTACGTTCTGGGCAAGGATCTGGAGAACAACCGGGTCATCCTCGGACCGGAGCGGGAGCTTTATGTCCGGGAGGTGACGGCCTCGGCCTTCCACTGGATCAGCGGGAAAGCGCCCGAGGCTCCCTTCCGCTGCACCGCCGTGACCCGGTATCATCAGAAGGAGGCTCCGGCGGAGGTCTTCCCGCTGGAGGACGGGGGCATCCGGGCGGTGTTTGACGAGCCGCGGCGGGCCGTATCTCCCGGTCAGGCGGTGGTGCTCTACGACGGGGACCGTGTTCTCGGCGGGGGAGAGGCCGTCGGGAGCTGCTGAGCATCCTCCATAATATACGACCGGGAGCCCGATGCCGCGGGTTTTCCTGTGCGAACAGACGAATCTGCGCGCGCACCCTTGACTTTACCGCTTTAGCGTGCTAAAATATCAGACAAACAAGAACGAAGCAGAATCGATTTCCGGAGGCGCATATGACCTTTTCATCCGGCGCGCTGACTTGGGAGGAGCGGGTGACCTTCACCCTCCGTTCCCTCTACGCGCAGTACGGGTATCAGCCCTATACCATGAGCAAATTCGAGGAATACGACCTCTACGTGCGGAACAAGGACTTTCTGATCTCCGACGGCGTCATCACCTTTACGGACACCACCGGTCAGCTCATGGCCCTGAAGCCGGACGTGACGCTCTCCATCATCAAGAACACCCGGGACGAGGGTTCGTCGGTGCGGAAGCTGTATTATAATGAAAACGTCTACCGGGTCTCAAAAAGTTCCGGCTCCTTCCGCGAACTGATGCAGGTTGGGCTGGAGTGTATCGGCGGGATCGGCCGGGCGGATGTGGCGGAGGTTTTGTGGCTGGCCGCTTCCTCCCTGTACGCCATCCGGCCTGAGTTCGTGCTGGACGTGTCCCATCTTGGGCTGATCGGCGCGGTGCTGGGAGCGGTTCCCCCAGGAGCGGAGAAGTCCCTTCTGGAATGCATCGGGCAGAAGAACCCCCACGGCATCGCGGACGCGGCCCGGGAATTCGGCGTCACTCCGGAGACCGTTCGGGATCTGCAGACGCTGGCGTCTCTGGCGGGACCGCCCCGGGAGGTTCTGCCCGTTCTGCGGTCCATGGCGGAGCGGTACTGCGCGGTCCGGGACCTTGACGAGCTGGAAACCGCCCTGTCCGTGTTCGACGGCACGCCCCTTGCGGAGGGGATCCGGGTGGACGCCTCCGTGCTGGATGACATGAAGTATTACAACGGCATTGTGTTCAAGGGCTTTCTGCGGGGCGTCCCGGGGAGCGTACTCTCCGGCGGCCAGTACGACCGGCTCATGAAGCGCATGCATCGGGAATCGGGGGCGGTGGGCTTCGCCGTCTATCTGGACGAGCTGGAACGGCTGGAGGTGACTGCGGAGGAGGAACCCGCCCCGGCCGCGGACGTGCTTCTGCTCCGGGATCCCGACGCCGATCCTTCCTCTCTGATGAGCGCCATGGAGCGGCTGGTGAGGGAGGGACTGTCCGTTCGTGCGGCTTCCGCGGCGGATCCGAAGGTCCCGGCAAAGCGGACGGCAAGGCTGACGGATGACGGGGAGGTGGTTTTCCTTGACTGAGCTTCTGAACATCGCGCTGCCGAAGGGACGGCTGGGCGAGAAGGTTTACGATCTGTTTGAAAAAGCGGGCTTTCCCTGCCCCTCCATCCGGGAGAACAGCCGGAAGCTGATCTTCGAGAATCCGGAGGCCGGTGTCCGGTACTTCTGGGTCAAGCCGTCGGATGTGGCTATTTACGTGGAGCGCGGCGCAGCGGACGTGGGCGTAGCCGGACGGGACATCCTGCTGGAATACCGGCCGGAGCTGTACGAGCTCTGCGACCTGGGCATCGGAAAATGCCGCATGGCGGTGGCCGCACCCGCCGGATTCCGGGACGATCCAAGGAAGACCCTGCGGGTTGCCACGAAATTCACCCGCATCGCCCGGGAGTATTACGCCTCCCTGGGGCGGGACATCGAGCTGATCCATCTGAACGGCTCCATCGAAATCGCCCCGATCCTCGGCCTGTCCGACGTGATCGTGGACATTGTGGAAACCGGAACAACGCTTAAGGAAAACAACCTTGAGGTGATCGAAACGGTGCTTCCCATCAGCGCCCGTCTCATCGCCAACCGGTCCAGCTATAAATTCAGAAGCGCGGAGATCGGACGCATCGTCCGCGCCATTGCCGGAGGTGCCGAATGATCCGCATTTATCCTTTCAATGAAGTCTCCCCTGAGGAAATCTTTGCCCGCGTCCTGCCAACCTCCCGGGTGGACGGAGCCGTGGCCGAAATCATCGCCGGAGTCCGGAAGGGCGGCGACAGCGCGCTTCTCGCCTATACGGAGAAATTCGACAGCGTGAAGCTCTCCTCCCTGCGGGTCACACCGGAGGAGATCGAGGAGGCGAAAGCGTCCGTGGAGCCGGAATTTCTTGAAGTGCTGGCCCGTGCCGCCCGGAACATCCGCCGCTTCCACGAGCGTCAGGTCCGGAACAGCTTCATCCTCAACGACGAGGACGGGATCGTCATCGGTCAGAAGGTCATCCCTCTGGACCGGGCGGGGCTCTACGTCCCCGGCGGCACCGCGGCCTATCCCTCCACCGTGCTCATGGACGCCATTCCGGCGAAAATCGCGGGCGTGCGGGAAATCGTCATGGTGACACCTCCCGGAAAGGATGGGCGCGTCAATCCGGCGATCCTGGCGGCGGCCGCCGAGGCGGGCGTGGACTGCATCTTCAAGGTCGGCGGCGCGCAGGCCGTGGCGGCTCTGGCCTACGGAACGGAGAGCATCCCCCGGGTGGACAAGATCGTGGGTCCCGGCAACGCCTATGTGGCGGAGGCCAAGCGACAGGTCTTCGGACAGGTGGCCATCGACATGATCGCCGGTCCCAGCGAGATCCTGGTGCTGGCGGACGGAAAGAGCGACCCGGTTGTGCTGGCGGCGGATCTTCTGTCCCAGGCGGAGCACGACCGAATGGCCTCCGCGGTGCTGGTGACGGATTCCATGGAGCTGGCTCTGGCGGTGCGGGACGAGCTGGAGCGGCAGATTCCCCTTCTGGACCGCGCCGAAATCGCCCGGGCATCCGTGGAGACGAACGGCAAGATCATCGTTGCCGGAAATCTGGACGAGGCCATTGAGGTTGCCAACCGGATCGCGCCGGAGCACCTGGAGCTCATGGTGGACAATCCCTTCGACTATCTGGACAAGATCCGGCACGCGGGCTCAGTCTTCATGGGCCGGAACTGCCCGGAGGCTCTGGGAGACTATTTCGCGGGTCCCAACCACACCCTTCCCACCGGCGGGACGGCCCGGTTCTCCTCCCCCCTGTCCGTCGACGACTTTGTGAAGAAGACCCAGTACACCTATTACACCGAAGCGGCTCTCTCCAAAGTCGCGGATGACATAGCCCGCTTCGCCCGGAAGGAAGGGCTGACCGGACACGCGAAAAGCGCCCTGTCCCGGCGGGAGGGAGTGGAATGAGCCGCTTCTTCTCGAAGAAATACAGCGGACTTACCCCCTATGTCCCCGGCGAACAGCCGAAGGACATGCGGTACATCAAGCTGAACACCAACGAATCCCCTTTTCCTCCCTCCGAGGCGGTGGTGAAGGCGGCTGAGGAGGCCATCCGGCACGGGGAGCTGTATTCCGATCCGGAGTGCCTCGCCGTGCGGCGGGCGCTGGCGGATCGGTACGGGGCTGACATCGACGAGGTCATTGTGTCCAACGGATCCGACGAGGTGCTGAACTTTGCCTTCATGGCCTTCTGCGACGAGGAACACCCCGCGGCTTTTCCGGACATCACCTACGGCTTCTATTCCGTCTTCGCCGAGGCCAACCGGATCCCGTACCGCGAAATCCCTCTGCGGGAGGACTTCACCCTGGATCCCCGGGACTATGCGGGGACGCGGGAGACCCTGTTCATCGCCAATCCCAACGCACCCACCGGCATCGCCCTGCCCCTCCCCGTTCTGCGGTCCATCGTGGACTCGAATCCGGACCGGGTGGTGGTGGTGGACGAGGCCTACGTGGATTTCGGCGGGGAGAGCGCGGTGCCTTTGATTCACGAATGCCCGAATCTCGTGGTGACGGGGACCTTCTCCAAATCCCGGTCCCTGGCAGGGGCGCGGCTGGGCTTTGCCTTCGGACAGCGGGAGCTGATCCGGGATCTGGACACCCTGCGCAATTCCACCAATCCCTATAACGTGAACCGCATGACCCTGGCGGCCGGAACTGCCTCCCTGGCGGAGGACGAACGGAACCGGGAAAACTGTGCGGTGATCGCGGAAAACCGGGAGCGCGCCGCGGGACAGCTGAAGGAGCTTGGCTTCCGGATGACGGACTCGAGGGCCAATTTCCTCTTCGCGTCCCATCCCCGGATCGGAGGCGAGGAACTGTACCGGAGTCTGAAAAGCCGCGGGATCCTGGTGCGCCACTGGAAGAGCGAGCGGATCCGCGACCACGTCCGGATCACGGTGGGAACGGCTGAGCAGATGGACGCGCTGGCATCCGCCGTCCGGGATATTCTGGAGGAGCTGACATGAGACAGGCAGCCATTACAAGAAAAACGGCGGAGACCGACATCTCCCTGACCCTCCGTCTGGACGGAGTGGGATCCTCCGAGATCGACACGGGCGTCGGTTTCCTCGACCATATGCTGACCCTCTTCGCAAAGCACGGACGATTCGATCTGTCCGTGGTCTGCCGGGGAGACGTGGAGGTGGACGACCACCACAGCGTCGAGGACATCGGCATCGCCCTGGGAGAAGCCTTTGCCGAGGCCATGGGGGACAAGCGCGGGATCCGGCGGTACGGTGACACGATCCTTCCCATGGACGAGGCCCTGGTGCTGACGGCGGTGGATTTCTCCGGCCGGGCGTATCTCGCCTGCGGGCTGGAATTCCGGACGGAAAAGATCGGGACCTTCGATACGGAGCTGGTGGAGGAATTCTGGTCCGCCTTCGTGAGAACGGCGGCCTGCTCCCTGCACATCCGTCAGCTGGCAGGCAGGAACGCCCACCACATCGCCGAGGCGGTCTTCAAATCCGCGGCCCGAACCTTCCGGGAGGCGGTGGAGATCGATCCGGACTTCGCCGACGAGATCCCGTCCACCAAGGGGGTGCTGTGATGATCGGTCTGATCGATTACGGCGTGGGGAATCTGTTTTCCCTGGCGTCCTCCTTCGCGGCCGTGGGAGCGGAGGCGGAAATCGTATCCGACGCGGAGGGACTGAGGCGGGCGAACCGTCTGATCCTGCCGGGAGTCGGTGCGTTCCGGGACGCCGCGGACAAGCTGCGGGCCACGGGTCTTGACCGGATCGTTCTGGAGCAGGCCGCCGCCGGGAAGCCCCTGCTCGGGATCTGTCTCGGCATGCAGATGCTGTTCGAGAAGAGCTATGAGTACGGCGAGCACGAGGGGCTGGGACTGCTCAAGGGATCGGTGAAGCCCATCCGGGACGTGATCCCGGCGGATTATAAAATCCCGCACATCGGCTGGAACGCCCTGCGGCTGACCCGGCCGGACTGCCCCATCTTCCGGGACATCCGGGACGGGGACCACATGTATTTCGTCCATTCCTATCACGCGGCGGACTGCGCGGATTCCCTGGCGGCGGTGACGGAATACGGCGGGGAGCTGACGGCGGCGGTGTGGCGTGACAACGTCTTCGGATGCCAGTTCCACCCGGAGAAGAGCGGCGCGGCGGGACTGTCCATTCTGAAGGCCTTCTGCGAGGTGGCGGTATGATTCTCTTCCCCGCCATCGACATATATGAAGGAAAGGCCGTCCGTCTGGTCCGGGGACGGTACGAGGACATAACGGTCTACGGGGATCCTCTGGACTTCGCCCGGGATTTCGCGGCGTCCGGATGCTCCCACATCCATCTGGTGGATCTGGAGGGAGCGAAGACCGGGGAGACGCCCAATCTGGAGACTGTTCTGAGGATCCGGGAGGTCTCCGGGGCCTTCTGCGAGATCGGAGGAGGCATCCGCTCCATGGAGATCGTGGACCGCTATCTGTCCTCCGGCGTGGACCGGGTGATCCTCGGCACCGCCGCCGTGGAGGACGAATCCCTGCTGATCCGCGCGCTGGATCGGTACGGGGAGCGGATCGCCGTGGGAGCAGACCTGCGGGACGGGATCGTCTCAGTCCGGGGCTGGACCACGGATTCCCCTTATACGGCGGAGAGCTTTTTCAGCCGCATGGAGGCCCTCGGCGTGAAGACCGTCATCTGCACGGACATCGCGAAGGACGGCGCCATGGCCGGGACCAATCTCCCCCTGTACCGGGAGCTGGCCTCGCGGTACCGCGTGAACCTCACGGCGTCCGGCGGGGTCTCCTCCCTTGAGGACGTGCGGCGGCTGCGTGACATGGGACTGTACGGAGCCATCATCGGCAAGGCGTATTACACCGGCGCCCTCGATCTGCGAGAGGCGGAGAAGATCGTTCGGGAGGCAGCGGAATGATTACGAAGCGGATTATCCCCTGTCTGGACGTGAAGAACGGACGGGTGGTCAAGGGCGTGAATTTCGCCGGGCTGAACGACGTGGCCTCTCCGGTGGAGCTGGCGAAGTATTATTCGGAGGCCGGCGCGGACGAGCTGGTTTTCTACGACATCACCGCCTCCGCCGAGGGACGCCGCCTCTTCACGGACATCCTGACGGAGACGGCGCGGCAGGTCTTCATCCCCCTGACCGTGGGCGGCGGCATCAACACCACGGAGGATTTCGACCGGGTCCTCAAATGCGGCGCGGACAAGGTGTCGGTCAATTCCGGGGCCATCCGGAATCCGTCTCTGGTGCGGGACGCGGCGAGACTCTACGGGGATCAGTGCGTGGTGCTGTCCGTGGACGTGAAGCGCGTGGGAGGAGAATTCCGGGTCTTCGCCAAGGGAGGCCGGGAGGACACGGGCATGGAGGCCGTCAGATGGATCCGCCGCTGCGTGGACATGGGCGCCGGGGAGATCGTGGTCAACTCCATGGACACCGACGGCGTGAAGGGCGGCTTCGATCTGGAGATGCTGAACGCGGTGTGCGAGGCGGTCTCCGTCCCGGTCATCGCGTCGGGAGGAGCCGGGTGCATGGAGGATTTCGTCACTCTCTTCAAAACCCTTCCGAAGGTGGACGCGGGGCTGGCGGCTTCGATCTTCCACTTCGGCGAGGTGCGGATCGCGGATCTGAAGCGGACCATGGCGGAGAACGGCATTCCCGCCAGAATCGTATGAGGAGCAGAGCATGGAAGCGATTTTTGATCTCGGAAAGCTGAAATTCGACGAGCGGGGGCTGATTCCCGCCGTGGTGCAGGACGCGGTGACCGGACAGGTGCTGACCGTGGCCTATATGAACATGGAAAGCCTGAAAATCTCCCTGGAGAAGGAGCTGACCTGCTTCTGGAGCCGGTCCCGGGAGGAGCTCTGGCTCAAGGGGGAGACCTCCGGGAATTATCAGCACATCGTATCCGTCACGGCGGACTGCGACTTTGACGCCCTGGTGGTGAAGGTGGAGACCGACGGCCCCGCCTGCCATCTGGGAACGGTCTCCTGCTTCACCAACACCCTTGCGGAAAGCGGAGAGCGGCACGAGTTCACCCTGGACATGCTGATGGAGATGATCCGGGGCCGGAAGTACGATCCGAAGGAGGGCTCCTACACCACCTACCTCTTCGACAAGGGGCTGGACAAGATCCTGAAGAAGGTGGGCGAGGAATCCACGGAGGTCATCATCGCCGCCAAGGACAAGGACAAGGCCGAGACGGTCTACGAGATCGCCGATCTGACCTACCACGTCATGGTGCTGATGATCGAGGCCGGGATCTCCCTCGGCGACATCCACCGGGAGCTGGCCTCCCGCCATGTCATCGACAAGAAGGTCAAGCAGGAGAAATCCGCAGCCAATCTGGCTCCCGAATCCGGGAACGAAGGCTGATTTTCCACCCGGTAACGGAGTACGCGGACGCGGATTGTCCCATGAAGTGCAATTCCTTGAAAAAATCCCCGTACCCCCTTGACACGGGGTTTTTTTCGTATTATAATATACGATATATAGTGAGCAGAAAAGCGGGCATGATCTTTAAGGACCCGCTCAACCTGTGTGTTGTGCTGCTTGTATTCAACGCCCTGGTATACGGATTGTACGAGGTCGAAGCGGTACGCGGAGCCTTCGAGACGCTTGTCCCGCCCCTTAAAGGCTTTCAGTTCAACAGGACGGTTTTCTTCAATCCCTTCCTGTATTACGCGGCGCTGTGTATAATAGCGTCGAGGTTGAAACCGCTTTTCGGCATCATCGTCGCGCTCATCGCCTGCGCCGCTCCGCTCATGTACGGCAGTTCGTACAACGACCTGTTCTCGACAGCGCTCCAGGTAAGATACGCGTTATCCTACGGCGCGCCCAATGAGAACATCATGAGCTACGGCGACTTTTATTCCGTAGACGTATTTGAGGCGCTGAAGGACGAGGCAGGTTATACCGAAGGCGAATATGCCGCGTGCTACGCCATCTATCCCGCGGTCCTCGAATACAACGGCATC
>CACYWX010000105.1 GCA_902778205.1 uncultured Ruminococcus sp.
CTTCAAGGGAGTTCCTCTTTTGGTTCTTTTCTCCTCGATAAAGGAGAAAAGAACAACGTTCACCTTGATTGTGCGAGTATTTGAGCGGATTGCTATAATATAAATGGTTCGGGTTTAAAAGATCAGTTCGGATTCTTCGGCGTTTTTCAGACCGGTGTCGGCATCGTAGAGATCCGGGTCCGCGAGGATCGAGAGATTTTCGCCGATCGGTTCGAGATGGCCCGCGTCGAGCATGGCCTGATAGTCCCGCCTCCGGAGGCTGACCGTGTCCGGACCGAGCATGCGCAGAAGCCCCCGGGTCGGACCGGTGTGACGGAGCGCGCCGAGCAGCCCGTTGTTTTCCGGGCACGGAACCGCGACGGAGCAGTCGCCGCTGTCGATGATACGGAAATCCTCCGCGATTCCGGCAAAGGGCATGCCCTGCGGGATCCGGCCGAGAATGTCTGCTTCATCCAGCGAGGACGCGTCCTTCAGCTGATAAAGAAGGAAATCGAAATACGCCGAAACGGCTTCCGGGGAGGAGATGTCTGGGCAGGTCCGGAGCGCCCGCTTCGCCGCTTCAATGTTCTTGCGCAGAAACGGCGGCACGGATTCCCCGGATTCAAAGATGCGGACGACGCTTTCCTCCGCCGGCCTGCGGTTCTCCCGGTTGCATCGTCCTCCCGCCTGGATCATGGAGTCCAGTCCGGAAAGCTCTCGGTAAACCGCCGGGAAATCCACGTCCACACCGGCCTCGATCAGACTGGTGGAGACCACGCGGCAGGGAAGTCCGTCCCTCAGCCTCCGCCGGATCTCGTCCAGCCTGCTTTTCCGGCTGCGCGGAGTGAGCCGGGTCGTCAGGCAGAAGCATCCGTCTCCGCCCGCGGACCGTTCGAACAGCTTCTGCGCGTGCCGGATCGTATTCACGATGCAGAGAGACTGGGGCTCCCGGTCCAACGCCTCCGTCAGCGCGTCGTCGTCCGTCGGACCGATGTCCTCATACCGGACGCGGCGGAAAACGTCGTCCGTCCGCTTGTCGCCGGGGCAGAGCTCCCGGATGGCCCCGCCGGGATAAAAGAGCGGCTCCGCGAAGATCCGGTTCAGCTCCGGCTGCGTGGCGGTGCAGAGAACGGCGGTGCATCCGAAGTGCTTCACAAGCTGGGAAACCGCGTACAGACAGGGACGCAGGACACGGACGGGTAGAGACTGGGCCTCGTCGAAGATGAGAACGGATCCGGAGACATTGTGCAGCGGGGCGGTTTGAGAAAAAGGACTCAAAGAACTGGACGGAGGTCGTGACGATGATCGGCGCGTCCCAGTTCTCCGCGGCCAGCCTTTTCCGGTTAGCCTCCTCATCGTTTTCGTCCGCCGACCGGAAGTCCGCGCTGCTGTAGTGGGCGAGGACGTTTTCCCGGCCGAAGATATCCGAGAAGACCTTCGCGGTCTGCTCGATGATGGATTGGTAAGGGATGACGTAAATCACCCGCTTCATTCCGTGACGGAGCGCGTGTCTGAGCGCGAACGCCATGGAGGACACCGTCTTGCCGCCGCCCGTGGGAACGGTCAGGGTGTACAGCCCCGGGTCCGCGTCCGCCTTTCGGATCAGCGAAGATAAAATCTCCGTGCGCTTCCTGTTCAGCTCCGTGGTCGGATCCCGCCATCCGGCAAGCACGGCGTCCAGCCTTTCGTTCAGCGCTTCCAGGCTGTCGTACTGTCCCCGGTCCGCCTCTCCGCCCAGCATGAAGGCTTCCGTGTCGAGAAAATCCGCGTCCACGAGGCAGGAAAAGAGCATGTGAGTGTAGAAGAATACATCGTGGGGAGGCCCGACCCACTCGGGATGATGGCGGGCAGGAAGCTCGGGGACACGGACTGCCTCCCGATAGGAGGAATAGTCATCAATGTACCTCCCCGCCACCGCCTTCAGCCGCCCCAAAAGCGTCCCGTCCCCGAAATAAGAGGACCTGTTCCCGAAATCCGGGAGTCCGGCGTGGTGTCCTGCGATACAGGCCGCCATGATCGGGTCCTGATAGAGCTTTACCGCCTCCAGCGCCCCTGCGGTGGAATGGTCCACGCGGACAGAAGCACCGGCCAGACGCCGCGCGAATCCCGAGGAGCTTTTCCCGTCGTCGTGATGGATTCCCATCGCATACGCCGCCTCCCTCGCGCCGAAGGCCTCGGCAAAGGCAGACGCCCGCTCCGCCGTTCCTTCCGCATGATCCTTCAGCGTCTGGATCCGGGAGCGATCCTCCGAAACGTGGGCAAGAATTTCATTCACCATCATGTACCTCGATTCAAATTGTATTGTCAGGATACCACATTTTGACTATTATGTCAATAGCTCAAAAGATTTTATGGAGAAAATATTTTTCCAACTGACTGGCTTGCATCTGCACGGGAAGTATGGTATAATGATTTATCGGTTACAGTGGTTGAACGACTATAACAAAAACTTGATTGAAGTTTCTGCGCATATAGTATCATTGATCTCGATATTTGTCAACCCTGCCGCCGTGTTTTGTCGCACTTTTTTGTGCGCGGATTGAAATAATCAGAGTTTAGTTATGCAGAAACGAGGGTGGGACGGCCGTATGAGTATCCGGGAAACGGAGAAATGCGGCCGTCCTGTCGTTATTCAGCCTACCCCTTCCGAGCTCACGGCGCCGCCCCTCCTTCGGCTGAAATCCGGGCTTCCGGAACGACCCGCGCAAAGCCCTCTTCCCGTCTTGACAAAGCCGCCCGGGGTTGCTATAATGGGATCAGATCGATCGTCATTCGGAGGATGATGCAGTATGAAAAGAACGCTTTCCCTGCTGCTGGTCTGCGCCCTGATGCTGGCGGCGCTTCCGGCCTGCGGCGAGACGAAACAGGACGGCGGGACCGCGGACGGGCAGACCGCCGGTGCGGACGCGGCTGAACAGAACGGGACGGATCCGGCGGCCGAACCGGAGGAGACGGAGGAGGACGTGCTGGCTCCCTACCGCTCCATCAGCCTGGGCGGGCGCACGGTCCATATTTCCGTCAGTTCCAACATTTCCGAGAACGGCGGCGGCATGCCCTCGTCCTATCCCTATATCGCGGGTCCCGACGAGCTGACCGGCGAGAGCGTGCAGGACAACGTCTTCGAGCGGAACCACACGGTGGAGGAGATGCTCTCCGTGAAGCTGGACTATCAGCCCCTGGATCTGAACTACGATCAGGTCCAGCCCTACGTGGCCAATCTGGTGGTCTCCGGCGACACCTCCATCGACTTCTACGTCAACGACCAGCTGGGCCTTCTCAACTGCGCCATGAACGGCTACCTGCTGGATCTGGCGGACAAGGCCAATTTCCAGGACTACTGGTTTGACTTCGACTCCGGCGCCTATTACGCCGACTACATGAAGAACCTGTCCCTGGGCAGCCAGCGGTTCCTCATGACCGGCGACTACTTCATCGACACGCTCCGGGCGGCCCATGTGCTGTATCTGAACAAGAACATCTGCGCCGATGTGGCGGGCTCTCCGGACGCCGTCTACGACATGGTCCTCGAGGGCTCCTGGACCCTGGACAAATTCAACGATCTGGTGGACGCCGCCTATTCGGACGCCAACGGCAACAGCACGGCGGACGACGAGGACCGGTACGGGCTGTCCGGCCACTCCAAGGGCTGGAGCGCGCCCTACTACACCTTCTACTACTCCACGGACTCCCACGTGGTGGACTTCGACGACGCGGGCATGCCCTACATCAACGAGGCCAACGTGGACCGCATGAGCCTGGTGTCCGAGAAGCTGATCCGCCTGGACTCCTCCCAGGGCATGTACAAGACCTCCTCCGTGGCGGAGAGCCTGAAGAAGTTCGTGGACGGCCAGTCCATGTTCACCATGTTCCAGAAGGTGGGCGACATCGAGCAGGGCTCCATCCGTGAATTCGACGGCATGGGCGTGGTTCCCTACCCGAAGCTGGACGAGAGCCAGGCCGCCTACCGGACCCTGGTCCACGACACCGCCGGCCTACCTGCTGAACGACTACTACGAGGTGGCCCTGAAGAACAAGTACGCCCAGGACCGCACCTCCGCCCGCATGCTGGACATGGTAGTGGCGGGCATTTCCGCTCCCTTCGAGTTCGCCTACGAGCTGGGCTTCGGCGACGCCTCCTATCTGGCCGGCATCAGCTGGAATCCCGTGGGCGAGTCCATCACCCAGGGCACCGACGTCACGGCGTCCTCCTTCCAGAAGTATCTGAAGCCCGCCAACAAAAAGCTGGCCAAGCTGATCGCGGCTTACGGAGGGTAAAGGGAGAGACCGCCGCATAACGGGCAATGGTTCATCTGCCTTTTCCAAAACAAAGAGAAAAAGAAGCAAAATGGGGCTGTCGCATTTCTCCGTTTTCCGGGAGTTCATGCGGCAGCCCCCGGGTTTTTCGGGGTCCTCGAAAACGGTGATCTGTCCGCAAACGCGGCCGGTGTCCCTTCTCCGGTTTACGGGCAAAAATATTTTATCGTCAGCCCTTGACAAGCGGGGCTCGTTGTGCTATAATACCTTCCGTCGGCAGACCATCGGTCATCGATGGGTCCGATATGCGGAAGTGGCGGAACTGGCAGACGCGCACGTTTGAGGGGCGTGTGGAGCATTCCATACGGGTTCAAGTCCCGTCTTCCGCATCTTTTTTGTTTTCAAAAGGCACGGCGTCCGGTCCGCGCCTTTTTTCCGTCTCCGGGAGATCCGGCCCGTCCCGCCCGGAATCCGATTGACAAAGAGCCGCTTTTGATGTATAATCTATTTTGAAAAGATATTGTCTGAAGGGACCCGTATGTCTGAACGATACATCGAATCCGCCGTCACCGATCCGGAGACCGCGGAGCATCTCGCCCACATCGGCGCCGTCCGGGCCCGGCTGGAAAAGGAAGGCCGGACCGGGGAGCGCGCGCCGAAATACTACATCCAGACCTTCGGCTGTCAGCAGAACGAAGCCGACAGCGAACGCCTGGCCGGACTCTGCGCCGCCATGGGCTACGTGAAGACGGCCCTGCCGGAGGAGGCCGAGCTGATTCTGGTGAACACCTGCGCCGTGAGAGAGCACGCGGAGAAGAAGGCGCTCTCCATCATCGGAAGCTACAAGCACATCAAGGACCAGAATCCCGCCCTGATCATCGGGGTCGGCGGCTGCATGGTCACCCAGAAGGCCCGGGCCGACAAGCTGAAGGGGAGCTATCCCTACGTCTCCTTCACCTTCGACACCGGAGCCGTGGACCGGGTGCCCGCCCTGCTGGACCATGCCCTGAACGGCGGAAAGCGGGAGTTCGTTCTCTCCGACGAATGGAAGATCGCCGAGGGGATCCCGATCCGCCGGGAGTCGAAGCACATGGCGTGGCTCTCTATCATGTACGGCTGCAACAACTTCTGCTCCTACTGCATCGTGCCCTACGTCAGAGGACGGGAGAGGAGCCGGTCCGCCGAGGCCATTCTGGAGGAAGCGCGGGCCCTCATCGACGACGGCGCCCGCGACATCACCCTCCTCGGCCAGAACGTCAACTCCTACGACGGCGGTCCCTATGACGGCAGGAGAGTGGACATTGCGGAGCTCATGCACCGGATCTGCGCCCTGGACGGGGATTTCCGCCTCCGGTTCATGACCTCCCATCCGAAGGACGCCTCCGACCGGCTCATCGGGGCCATGGCGGAGGAGGAGAAGGTGGTGAAGCACTTCCACCTGCCCGTCCAGTCCGGCTCCGACCG
The DNA here is from genome assembly GCA_902778205.1 of uncultured Ruminococcus sp. GTDB lineage: Bacteria > Bacillota > Clostridia > Oscillospirales > CAG-272 > UMGS1696. The sequence goes on from CACYWX010000105.1 coordinate 5,698, forward strand.
GATCCTCCGGGCCATGAACCGGAAGTACACCGCCGGGGCGTATCTCGAGAAGATCGCAAAGATCCGCGCCGCGGTGCCGGACGTGTCCCTGACCTCCGACATCATCGTGGGCTTCCCCGGGGAGACGGAGGAGGACTTTCAGGCGACGCTGGACATGATGAAGGCTGCGGACTACGACATGGTGTTCTCCTTCATCTACTCCCCCCGGGCAGGCACCCCCGCCGCGTCCATGCCGGACCAGGTGCCGCGGGAGGTATCCTCGGAACGGATGGACCGCCTTCTGGCCCTGGGAGCGTCCATTGCCGACCGCCGGAACGAACGGTTTGTCGGACGGAGGATCCGGGTGCTGGCGGAGGACGTGAGCAAGACGGACGCATCCATGCTGACCGGCCGGGGAGATCCCGTGCGCCCGGTCCATTTCGCCGGAGATCGCTCCCTCATCGGACAGTTCGTCGAGGTGGAGATCACCGGCGCGAAAACCTACTGCCTGGAGGGCAAACCCGTCCGCTGACGCGCAGGAGACAAAGAACCCGGCGGAATTATCGCAGAAAGGAAACAATCAACCATGGCGGAACTGCTTACCGCGGAAATGAAGGACCTGGTCGGAAAACTGGGGGAGCTGGTAAAGGCCGATCCCCGGAACGAATCCATCCGGCAGGCCATTGAGGACTACGAGCGGTCGGAGGACCTGAACGCCCTGATCGCGGAATACAATACCCAGCAGAGCGTGCTGGCGGACGCCTACGCCGGAGCGGACAAGCCCGACGAAGCTCTCGCCGAGGCGCTCCAGCAGAGGATCGACAGCCTGTACGAGGCCATCACCGCCCATCCGGTCTACAAAGCTTATCTGGACGCCAAGCGGGACTTTGACAGCCTCACCAACGGCATCATCGCCGAGCTCCAGTACGTGATCACCGGCGAACGCTCCTGCGGCCACGACTGCTCCTCCTGCGCGGGATGCCGCTGAACGAATCGCAAATAACCGGACCGCTTCCTTCCCCGCGTGCGCGGAACACATCCGGAGGCAGAGCCTGCCCCCGTCTTTTTCAGAGGTTTGCCCATGACGCCGATGATGCAGCAGTATTTTGACGTAAAGAATCAGTACCCCGATTTCATCCTGTTTTATCGGCTGGGCGATTTTTACGAGATGTTCTTCGAGGATGCCCAGCTGGTCTCCCAGGAGCTGGACCTGACCCTCACCGGCCGGGACTGCGGCGAGGACCAGCGGGCGCCCATGTGCGGGGTCCCCTACCATTCCGCCGAGACCTACATCGGCCGCCTCATCGAGAAGGGCTACAAGGTGGCGATCTGCGAGCAGATGGAGGATCCGAAGCTGGCCAAGGATCTGGTGAAGCGCGAGGTCATCCGCATCATCACCCCCGGCACCCTCATCGAGACCGATCTGCTGAACGAGAAGTCCAACAACTACCTGGCCACGGTGTACTGCGACGGCGGCGCGGCGGGACTCTGCTTCTGCGACATCTCCACCGCCTACATCGCGGCCACGGCCTTCCGGAGCACGGGAGGGGACGAGCGGATCCTCTCCGAGCTCTCCACCTACGCGCCCCGGGAGGTCCTCATGAACCTGCCGGCCAAGGCGCTTCCGGCGGTGGCGGACCACGTGAAGAACCGCCTGAACGCCAGCCTTTCGGACGCGGCCTCGGGCTTCTTCGATCCGGACGACGCGGTGGGACGGGCGGAGGAGCAGTTCGGCGCGGAGGCGCTGGCCGGAAAGCCCCGGGTGGCCCTCATCGCCGTGGGCGCCGCCCTGAAATATCTGCGGGACACCCAGATGAAGGACTGCGCCTTTCTGAAGGAGCTGAACGTCTACGAGTCCTCCCAGTATCTGGAAATGGACGTGTCCACCCGGCGGAACCTGGAGCTGACCGAGACCATGCTGACCAAGGAGAAGCGCGGTTCCCTGCTGTGGGTGCTGGACAAAACCAACACCTCCATGGGCGCGCGCCTCCTGAAGCAGTGGATCGAGCATCCCCTGACCTCCCCGCCGGCCATTCTGAAGCGGCTGGAGGCGGTCTCCGAACTCAATGACAATTTCATGCTCCGGGAAGAGCTGCGGGACGCGCTGACTCCCGTGCTGGATCTGGAGCGGCTGATCACCAAGGTCAGCTACGGCACCGCGGGAGGACGGGACCTGCGCGCCATCGCCCAGACCATCGCCGTCATCCCGCCCCTGAAGGAGATGCTCTCCGCCCTGTCCTCCGGCGCGCTGGCCGAAATCGCCGCGGAGCTGGACGACCTCTCCGACGTGTACGAGGCCATCGACCGGGCCGTGGTGGAGAATCCCCCCTTCGTCATCCGGGACGGCGGCATTCTCAAGGACGGCTACAGCGCCGAGGTGGACGAGCTGCGGTACGTCATGCAGAACGGAAAGGACTGGATCCGGACGGCGGAGGCGGCGGAGCGGGAAAAGACCGGCATCTCCAAGCTGAAGATCGGCTACAACCGGGTCTTCGGCTACTACATCGAGACCCCCCGGTCCGCGGCCTCCCAGGTGCCGGACACCTACGTCCGCAAGCAGACCCTCTCCGACAAGGAGCGGTACATCACCGACGAGCTGAAAAACATGGAGGCCACCATCCTCGGCGCGGACGACCGGGTGAAGAGCCTGGAATACGACCTCTTCGTGGAGCTGCGGAACGCCGTGGACCGGGAGAGCGCGCGGATCCGGGCGTCGGCTCAGGCTCTGGCCAGGCTGGACGTGTTCCTGTCCCTGGCGGACTGCGCGGCCCAGAACAGCTACGTATGCCCCGCTGTGGACGCCTCCGACGTAATCGACATCAAAAACGGGCGCCATCCCGTGGTGGAGCGGTTCGTGGAGGACTCCTACTTCGTGCCGAACGACGCGTACCTCGACACCGGCGAGAGGAGACTGCTGCTCATCACCGGCCCCAACATGGCGGGCAAGTCCACCTACATGCGCCAGACGGCCCTGATCATCCTCATGGCCCAGATCGGCTCCTTCGTACCGGCCACCTCGGCCCGGATCGGCGTCTGCGACCGGCTCTTCACCCGGGTGGGGGCGTCGGACGATCTGGCCTCCGGGCAGTCCACCTTCATGCTGGAAATGAAGGAGGTGGCCTACATCCTCTCGAACGCCACGAAGCAGAGCTTCATCGTATACGACGAGATCGGCCGCGGGACCTCCACCTACGACGGCATGAGCATCGCCCGGGCCGTGGCGGAGTACACCGCGGGAAAGAAGCTCGGCGCGCGCACCATGTTCGCCACCCACTACCACGAGCTCACCTCCATGGAGGGAGAGATTCCCGGCGTGGTCAACTGCAGCGTGGCGGCTAAGAAGCGCGGCGAGGACGTGACGTTCTTAAGAAAAATCGTGCCCGGACCGGCGGACGACAGCTACGGCATCGAGGTGGCACGGCTGGCGGGGGTCCCCACGGAGATCACCCGGCGGGCCAGGACCATTCTGGACGAGCTGGAGGGCAAGGAACGGCATACGGGAAGGCCGGCGAAAAAGGCCGCTCCCGCCGCGGAGGAGGGTCCCGTGTCCCTCAGCTTCGCCGACGCCGCCGCGGATCAGGTCAAGGACGCCCTTCGCAAAACCGACATCAACACCCTGACCCCCATCGAGGCGCTGAATCTGATTTATGAATGGAAGAAGCTGTTGTGAGGGCGGGGGCATCATCAGCAATCATAACGCCTGCCGCGCAGAGAACCGATATAGAAGTTCCTCATTCGAATTCACGGATTGATAAAAAAACCGCGGGGCTGAACCCTCAGTTTCGCCTTCTCTTTGTCGCGTCCGCGTAATGGAAGCGCGTTTTGATGTCGAAACGATTCAGCTTACGGATCAGGCCCGCGCCATCGATAGCCCCATGTTTCACCGCGAAGCGTGGGAGGCACGATTGATATCGAATACAAGGACGAGCTTTCAGGTTATGCTATAGGGCCAAGGGGGACCCTCGGGGGAGGGGCACCTTCGGCCCGAGATGGTGTCCCTCCCCCGCGCCCGTCCCGCGCAGGGACATGATTCCGGAAACGCGAAGCGTTTCCTGCCTTATTCATGGGAAAAATCAACCTTCTCTCCTTTGAAGTCGCCAACCTCATCGCGGCGGGCGAGGTGGTGGACCGCCCCTCCTCCGCCGTCAAGGAGCTTCTGGAAAACGCAGTAGACTCCGGCGCGACGCAGATCACCCTGGAGATCCAGCGGGGCGGCGTCACCTTCATCCGGGTGACCGACAACGGCTGCGGCATGGAAAAGGACGATCTGGTCCCCGCCATCACCCGCCATTCCACCTCCAAGATCCACACCGCCGCCGATCTTGACTCCATCCTGACCCTCGGGTTCCGGGGAGAAGCTCTGGCGGCCATCGCGTCCGTGTCCCGGCTCCGGATCTTTTCGAAGGTCCCGGGGACCCTCATGGGCGCTCTGCTGACGGCCGAGGGCGGCGAGGTGAAATCCGTGGAGGACACGGGCTGCGCCGAAGGAACCACCGTCATCGCCGAGGACCTGTTCTACAACGTCCCGGCCCGGCGGAAGTTTCTGAAAAAGGACTCCACCGAGGCCATCGCCATCGCCGCCGTGGCGGAGAAAATCGCCCTGTCCCACCCGGACGTGTCCTTCCGCTTCATCTCTGACGGGGAGTTAAAGTTCCTGACCTCCGGAAGCGGGGATTTACGGGAGGTCATGTGGGCCCTGTTCGGCAAGGACGCGGCCCGGCGTTCCCTGCCCGTGGACCGGCGGGAAAACGGCATCCGGGTCCACGGCTACGTCTGCGAATCCGACATGTTCCGCTCCAACCGGAATATGGAGAATTTCTTCATCAACGGACGCTACATCAAATCAAAAACCGCCTCCGCCGCCCTGGAGCAGGCCTACGCCTCCAAGATCCCCGTCGACAAGTTCCCCTTCTGCGTCCTGAACATCGAGCTGAACCCCGCCGCCGTGGACGTGAACGTGCATCCGGCCAAGCTGGAGGTGAAGTTCGCCAACGAAAAGCTGATCTTCGACGCGGTCTACTACGCCACCCTGTCCGCCCTGGACCGTCAGGTGAACCGGCCCGCCTTCCCTCTGCCCGGCGATTCCGGATCGGATAAGGATCCCGAACCGGCGGAGGAGGTCCGGAAACCCGCGGAGAACGCCGGATCCCTCCCGAAGAACGGACCGTCCGTCCGTCCCGATCCCCGGAACGCCTTCGTCCCCATGGATAAGCGTCCCGAGAAGCCGGAGCAGGTGCGCATGACCGCCTCCGACCGCCTGCCTCCCCCGCCCGAATCCCGTCCCGAGGCCTCCCGGGAGGAGATCATCGAGGCGCACCGCCGGGCCGCGGAAAACATCCGGGGAGCCTCCGCCGCCTTTGCCGCCCACCGGACCGGAGACGGCGCGGAGCTGAGGGGAAACGGCCCCACCCCCGCCGAGATTGCCTCCGCCCTTCTGCATCTGGACGCGGCTCCCGATCCCGCCGGCAAACGGGACGAACCCGCCGGAGAGAATGAAAAAGCAGAGCGGAACGAGCGCCCGGACGACAAACCCGATGCCGCGCAGAAGCCGGTCACGCCGGAGCCTCCCGCGCCCACAGGACAAAAGTCCGTGGAATCCGTCGGAGACGATCCCTATGCCGTATACGACCATGAGATCGATCCCGGCGAGATCCCGGAGTACTTCCTCATCGGCGAGGCCTTCAACACCTATCTCATCGTCCAGCTGGAGGACCGGATCCTGATGGTCGACAAGCACGCCGCTCACGAGCGCATCCTCTTTGACGAGCTGTGCCGGAAGCTGCGCCGCCATTTCCGGGAGCGGACCCCCATGACCGGCCAGCTGCTGATGGTGCCCATGAAGGCGGAGCTGTACGCCACGGAGAGCGACGCCCTGGAGACCTACCGGGAACAGCTGGAGGCTTTGGGATACGCCTTCGAGACCGAAAAGCGGGGCGTGTCCGGAGCCTGCGCCTCCATCTCCCAGATCCCCACGGAGCTGGAGCAGGCCGAGGCGCTGGAGCTGTTCCACGTGCTGGCCTCCCGGCTCTCCGACGCCACGGGAACGGTGGAGGCCGCGGCCCGGGGATTCTTCGAGTCCCGGCTGTGGCAGGCGTCCTGCAAGGCGGCGGTGAAGGGCGGACGGATCTACGACAGCGGCCACATGAAGTGGATCTGCGACCGGCTGCTGCAGAAGCCCGATCGTCACGGCGCGGTGGTGCGGACCTGTCCCCACGGCAGACCCGTGGCCTTCGAGATCCGCAAATCCGCCATGGACCGCCAGTTCGGAAGGACGTGATTTCCGGAATTGTCCTGTTCGGAAGGACTCTCCCTCAGTCCCTCTGAGAGGGAGCCGGGAATGGATACCGCCGTACCGTTTATCCCTTTGATCATCATCTATCCTCAAACGCCCCGCGTTTGTACTTCTTTGAGAGGATTCCTCATGTTTATTCTTGACAAAACCGAAGGCACCGCCCGGCGCGGACGTCTGATCACCCCCCACGGCGTCATCGAAACGCCCGTATTCATGAATGTAGCCACCTCCGCGGCCATCAAGGGCGGGGTCTCGGCCTTCGACCTGCGGGACGTGAAGTGCCAGGTCATGCTGTCCAACACCTACCATCTGCACATCCGCCCGGGGGACGAGCTGATCCACGGCCAGGGCGGCCTGCAGAAATTCACCGGCTGGAACGGTCCCACCCTGACCGACAGCGGCGGATTTCAGGTGTTCTCCCTGTCCGGGCTTAGGAAAATCAAGGAGGAGGGCGTGACCTTCGCCTCCCATATCGACGGCAAGCGGATCTTCATGGGCCCCGAGGAGAGCATGCGGATCCAGTCCCACCTGGGCTCCACCATCGCCATGGCCTTCGACGAGTGCATCGAGAATCCCGCGGAATACAACTACGTGAAGCGCTCCTGCGACCGGACCACCCGCTGGCTCGGACGCTGCAGGGCGGAGCTGGACCGGCTGAACCGGCTGGAGGACACGGTGAATCCCGGGCAGATGCTGTTCGGCATCAATCAGGGGAGCACCTACGAAAAGCTCCGCATCGAGCACATGCAGGCCATCCGGGAGCTGGATCTTCCGGGATACGCCATCGGCGGCCTGGCGGTGGGCGAGGAGACGGAGGAGATGTACCGGATCATCGAGGCCGTGGAGCCGTACATGCCGAAGGACCGCCCCCGCTATCTCATGGGAGTGGGCACGCCGCTCAACATCGTGGAGGGCGTCTACCGGGGCGTGGATTTCTTCGACTGCGTCATGCCCTCCCGGAACGCCCGCCACGGCAACCTCTTCACCTGGGGCGGGAAGATGAACCTTCTGAACGAGAAGTACGCGGAGGACAGCCGT
>CACYWX010000106.1 GCA_902778205.1 uncultured Ruminococcus sp.
AAACTGATATTGTTTTCTCTCTAAAAAAAGATGCAAACATAAATCGTTTTTGATTTCCCTCATCAGCTCAACAGTGTACAGTTGAAAACGGTGAAAAACCCTCTTCCGGAACAGAAGAACGTAAAATAGCCTTCCCCCTTGGGCGGGGAAGGTGCCCCTTGTGGGCGGATGAGGGGGAACGGACAGCTTTTGATCGCCGCATTTCAAAGAGGAATAAGAGAAACCAGAACAAAACAGCTGAAAGATAAACTGCGATGCCGTCCTTTGCCGGAAAGCGCCGCAGTTTCTTTTATTCTTTTATTCTGATCGATTCTACCCCTCGTACCGCGGCAGAACGATCGTCATCCGCGTGCCGAAGCCCGATCCGGAGATGGCCTCGATGGTGCCTCCGTGCTCCCTCACGATCCACTGGGCGATGGACAGGCCCAGACCGCTTCCCCCGGTGTTGTCCGCCCGGGCGTTGGAACCCCGGTAGAACCGGTCGAAGATCCGGGGCAGCTCGTCGGAGGGGATCCCGATTCCGTTGTCCCCCACCTCGACGCAGACCTGCCGCAGGATCTCTCCGTTCCCGCCGTCCTTCTCCCGCCCGTAGGCCTTGAAGGTTACCTCTCCTCCGGCGGGGGTGTACTTCACCGCGTTGTCCCTGAGAATCCGAACGCTCTGCTTCAGAAGGGCCGGATCGGCGAACACCGTCAGCGGCGCGGCCGAACGCTCCGAAGCCGGTCCGTCCTCTCCGGGATCCGGCAGGGGCTCGTCCGCGTCGGATGCGGGAGTGGACAGCATCCGGAACACGTGGCGCGCCTCCCCGTCCTGCTCCAGCATCTCGCTCTCCACCATGATCTCGTCCAGCAGCTCCTGGGCGTCCATGGGGCGGCGGTCCAGCACGTGCCGGTCCATCTCTCCCCGGGCCAGGAAGAGAAGCTGGTCGATCAGGGTGGTCATGTGCTCCGACTCCACCTTGATGGCGGAAACGGCCTCGTCCAGCACCTTGGGATCGCTCTTTCCCCACCGGTCCAGCATGTCCGCGTAGCCGTGGATCACCGCGATGGGGGTCCTCAGCTCGTGGGAGGCATCGTCCACGAACCGGATCTGCTTTTTCTTCTCCGTCTCCAGCCGCTTCAGCATGTTGTTCAGGGCGGATTCCAGGCCTTCCAGCTCAACCCGGTGGAATTCAAGCTTTTCCCCGCTGTCCTCCACGTCGTCGATCTCGCCGATGACCTTGTCCAGATCCAGCCCTGCGGCGGGATTTTCCTTTTCCAGGCTCTCGGCCTCCCCGACCCGGTCACGGACTCTGCCGCGCACCCGGTCCCGGTCCGCCGTGTGCCGTTCCTCGGACAGCCGCTCCGCCAGATCCGCCATGTCGTCCAGGGGGCGCAGATACCTCCGGATGAGCCCGCTTCCCGCCGCCACATGGAAGACCGTACAGACGAGCCCGGACAGGTTCACCGCCAGCCAGACCCACCAGGTCACCCCGAGAACGGTTTCCGCGCTGACCGCCGTCTCCGCCGCTCCGGGATCCCCGGGCATGGAAAACCGGTATTCGATCCCCCGGAAGGGGAAGAAGCCGCTGTACTGCGGAGCCGTCCCGTACACGATCCGCCGGAACGCCTCCCCGAGATCTCCCGGAAACGCCTGGAGCTCGTTCCCCCAGTCCGTGGGAGGATTCGGACGCAGGGAACCGGAAAAGGACCGCGAAACGACGCCGAACGTCCGTCCCCCGGCCATGCCCTCCTGAATATAGCACCAGAAGCCAACCGCGAAAAGAGCCGCCGCCGCGGTCAGAAGGAGATTGCGGAAAAACCGTCTCCACTCCAGCTCCGCGTTCAGCTGCCGCGCGATGGACCTCGATTTTTTTCTGTTCTTACCCGCGGAATCCATTCCGTACCCCCGAAGTCTGACGTCAAACTAATCTTTATTCCAAAAGAGAAACGCGGCTTCTTGAGGAAGAAGCCTGGCAAGAACTTCTGAAAGGGGAGGAAGGATAAGCTGTACTAAAACAGTGCAGCTGACCCCTGGCACACCAATATTGTCTCCAACCTTATCAGAGTTATCGTACGCGAGCTCATCGCAGGGCGATTCGCACTCTGCATGAAGCATTCAAAACCCATACAGTCAGCTTATTAGCCTGAAAATAATATCCGATATTACTCCATCATATACCCCACCCCGCGGATGGTGCGGATCACGTCGTCCGCCGTCTTCTGCCGGATGTAGCGCACGTATACGTCGATGATGTTGGTCTCCCCGTAGTAGTCGTAGCCCCAGGCCTCGCTCAGAAGCCGCTCCCGGGTCATGGCCACTCCGCGGTTCTCCATGAGGATCCGCAGAAGGATGAACTCCCGGTTGGTCAGCTCCACCGCCCTGCCCTTGTAGTGCACGGCGTGGGAGTCCGTGTTCATCTCGATGCCGCAGGGGGAGGTCAGAAGAGCGGAATCCGCCTTTTCGTCCGCGCCGCTCCCCGCGCTCTGGGCCTCCGCGTTCCGCAGGATCACCCGGATCCGGGCCAGAAGCTCCTCGATGGCAAAGGGCTTGGTGATGTAGTCGTTGGCGCCCATGTCCAGGCCCGTCACCTTGTCCGTGACGCTGTCCCTGGCCGTCAGAAGGATCACCGGGACGGAGGATTCCTTCCGCAGGCGCCGGAGCACCTCGATCCCCGAGAGCTCCGGAAGCATGATGTCGAGAATCACCAGATCGTAGCTCCCGTTCAGGGCGGCCTCCAGACCGGACCGACCGTCGGCGGCCTTTCCCGTGCCGTAGCCCTCGTGCTGAAGCTCCAGCTCCACGAATCGGGAGATTTTCTCTTCGTCTTCAATAATCAGGATGCTGCTCATCAGACGCCCCCGTTTCCGTCTTCATTGTCCCCGTCCCGCTTTTCCAGATTGTACCGGCATCCGCAGAACAGCCCGATCAGAAGCGCCGCCGCCGTGATGCGGAAGGCCGCCAGCAGAATGATGATAAAGAGGAGCACGGGCAGGGAGATGACCACCTTGCCCTCCCGGCGCACCATAAAGGAGTAGACCAGGGAGTTCCGGGCCAGGTTCTTGATCTTGTCCCCGAGACTCTCGCCCGGTGCGGATCCCCTGACGCCGGGGTCCCGGTATCCGTATCCGTTCGGCGTTCCGGAGGAGGTCACCACCGAGGAGGTCAGGGGAGCGATCACGCCCTCCCGCTCCAGGATCACCAGGGCCTCCAGCATATCCCAGTTGGCCCGGGTCAGCGCGTCCGCCGCCTCTTCCCGGGTGATGCCCGCCTTATCCTTCAGCTTGTCGATCATATCCATGTGTTCCATAACGCAGTCCCCGTTCGCTTCGATTTACGCCGCTATTATACCATCGCCGCCGCCCCGGGTAAAGGTGTTTTCGATTAAAGATACATTAGAAACCGCCCTTCTCAGGCGCCTTCCCGGCCGGTCGGGAGCTTTCCGTCATCCTGTCCGCGGAAAAGCCGGAAAGATAGGATGTTTTGATACAGTTTTCACTTGACATTTAAATATATCCGTGCTATAATGCGGATGTGACGAAGTCGTTCATTTTGTCGCGCCAAAAATTAACCGGACGTTCACTTCCCCGCTGTTATTGCGCACCGGCGCCGCGAAGGGATCGGAGGGACGTTTTCCGCGCCTCATGGGACGCTCCGTATCAAAATTTAAAAGAGGAGAAGCATAATGAAGAAGTTTCTTGCATTCGCTCTCACCGCTCTGCTCCTCGCGGCCCTGATCCCGAACGCCGTCTTTGCCGACGCGCTCAAGATCGAGAAGCCCGAAGAGATGGAGTATCCGACCTTCAACCCCCTGGAGAACTCCGGCGAAGGGTTCCCCACCAACAGCGACCCCACCAAGACCGAGCCTGAATCCGCCGACGCTGAGGCTGCCGCCCTCAAGGCTGCCGCCGACTCCATCGGCAAGACCGCTCTGACCGGTATTTACTCCTTCGTTGACGCCTCCGCAGGCTACAACGAGCAGGAGGGCGGCGCTTCCCTGTGGGACGGCAAAGTCAATACCAAGTGGGCCGGCAACGAAATGCCCTTCATCAACATCGCCCAGCTGGACGGCAAGTACGCGTTCGACGGCATCCTCATGGCCACCGCCAACGACACTGCCTCCTATGACCGCAACCCCATGGAATGGGCTGTCTACGGTTCCAACGACGGTACCACCTGGACTCCCATCTGCTACGGCGACGACACCTTCTTTGAGCTGACCAACGTGACCTACTATGCCGGCGCGTTCGACAAGACCGAGGGCTATGAACTCGTTCTGTTCTACTCCGACATCGGCGGCGTTTCCGGCTTCCAGATCTCCGAACTCGTCATGTGCGGCGAGCGCGTGGGCGATTCCGAACTTGAGGTCAACAAGGACGAGGCCAACAAGTGGGCTGAAGAAATCGCCTTCACCCCCGGCGATCCCATCGCCAACAACGGCGCCTCCTATGAGGACGAAGCCGCTGCTCTCGCCTCCATCGGCGGCACCTCCATCAACGGCAACATCACCGTCTTCTCCGTCGGCGACGACAAGGGCAAGACCCCCGGTTTCGCCGGTGAAGAGGCTGAAAAGCTCTGGGACGGCGACAACACCACCAAGTACTGCACCACCTACATCCCCGCGATCTCCATCATCGAGATGGACGACACCTACGGCCTGAACGGCATCGTGATCTCCACCGCCAACGACAACTCCTCCAACCCGGGCCGGAACCCCTCCAACTGGGCGATCCTCGGCTCCAACGACCTGGAGAACTGGGCGCTGCTGGTGAACGGCAACGATTCCTTCCTCGAGGATGTTGACTATACCTACTATGCCGCTTCCTTCGACATGACCGGCGGTTACAAGTACTTCGCGTTCGAAAACCTGTCCACCGCTTCCGGCATCATGCAGGTTTCCGAGGTTGTCCTCTGCGGCGCGAAGGCCGAGGCTGCCGTTGTGGAAGCTCCCGCTCTCCCGGGCTTCGAGACCGCTGACGAGGCCGTCGCCTCCATCGGCAAGACCGCCATCACCGGCTACACCTTCGTGGAAGGCTCCAACGGCAACGGCGGCGAAGGCCCCGAGAACCTCTGGGACGGCGACACCGCCACCAAGTTCTGCACCGGCGAATTCCCGATTTCCTCCGTGGCTCAGCTGGACGGCTGGTACAAGGTTGACGGCATCGTCATGGCCACCGCCAACGACAACGCCGAATACAACGGCCGTCTGCCCTCCGCGTGGACCGTTTCCGGTTCCGCCGACGGTGAAAACTGGACCGTGATCGCTTCCGGCGACGAGTCCTTCTTCGAGGAAGCCAACTTCCGTTACTTCGCCGGCGACGCTTCCTCCGACGCCATCAACTATGTGAAGTTCGAGTCCGAAGGCGCCTCTTCCGGCTGCTTCCAGATCTCCGAGCTCGTGCTGACCGGCTCCAAGACCGACGCTCCCGTTGTGGAGACCGCTGAAGAGCCTGCCGCCGAAGAACCCGCCGTTGAAGACGTGGTTGTGACCGAGGCTCCCGCCGAAGACGAGAAGTCCGCGAACACCTTCGACTTCGGTGTGATCGCCGCCGTCTCGGCCGTGATCTCCCTGGCCGGCTTCGCCGCTTCCAAGAAGCAGCACTGAACCACAGGCTGAATGCCCAGAACTGCCACAAAACAGTTCAAAGGTTTTGATCGACCTTTTACAAAAGGTCGCGGGTTGTTAGGGCAGAGCCCTGACCCGACCTCCGCAGAGGTCGGAACACCCAGGACGTCAAAAGAGTTCCTCTTTTTGGTTCTTTTTCTCCTCGATAAAGGAGAAAAAGAATAACGAACACCTCTGAATCACAACAGGGCCGCCACATTACTCCATTTCTCAGGAGCTAATGCGACGGCCCCTTTTTTTGCCTCCTCACTCCTCCTTGCAATCGCCCTGACTTTGTGCTATACTGTAAAAAAACTTCAAGGCAGGTGTCCTATGAAACAGATTCCCGCGTGGGAGCGCCCCAAGACCTCCCGGGCCTACCTCCATCCCTCCGGCTCCCGGAGACTGGTGTCCGTCTACCCTGACATGAAAATCACCGATCTGGACCTGGGCGACCACGGCTGGCACTACAATCAGCCCGGCTTCGGCGTTCATCTGATCTTCGGCTCCGAGCCCGGGGACTGCGACATGGAAAAAACCGTCTGGGACAAGCCCTCCGGCGGCATTCCGATCTACACCCTGAACAACACGGACCCGGAGAACGGCTGCTCCCTCCGGATGACCGTCTTTTCCGTGGATCCGGAGCAGAACGGCGATCCCGCGGCGGACCACTATCCCCTGACCTACTGCACTCTCTGCATCTCCAACGAAAACGAATGGTCCGTGACGGGCACAGCCGGTCTCCTTCCCCGCTATAACGAGAAGGACCACTACCTGACCGGCCTCCACGACACCGGCTACGAGCCCTATAATCCCAACGTGGGTCAGTGGTACCTGTCCTGGCAGAACCGCTTCTCCCCCATTCCGGATTTCCCGCAGGCGGACGGCACTCCCCGGGCCGCGGCCTCCGAAACCGGCTATGGCTGGATGCTCATCCTGGACCGCATCGGCGGAACCATCCGCTGGATCTCCCGGGAGGAGCAGAAGAACCGCTTCAAGGCCCACGACTATTACCGCTTCGACTATAACCTCGCCCCGGGAGCGGACGCCGTTCTCACCTTCGTCATGCGCCGCAAGCCCATCACGCGCGTACCCAATGTCCTGGAGGCCCGCCGGACCTGCCTGGCCTACTGGGAGAACATCCAGTCGAAGGTGACGGTCCTGCCCGACGCCGAGGGGCTCGAGGACCTGTTCCGCCACAACATCACCGTGTCCATGCAGATGCTCCAGCGGTACGAGCGGTGCAAGGATCCCGCCGCCCTCTACTCCCGGCAGGGAGACGTGGGCCGCTTCATCTGGATCTGGGAGGCCGCCCACTACCTGACCACCCTGGACCGCGTCGGCCTCTCCGAATACGTGACGGACGCCTACCGCATGTGGATCCGAAACTGGCAGATCACCGACCCGGAGAACCCGGAGCGCGGCCTCTTCGCCGATCCCTACGTGAAATGGGACAACGCGGAGGGCGCGGCTCTCTGGGGCATGGGATACCATTTGCTGAAAAAGGACGATCCCGCTCTGTTCGCCGAATTCCGGGAGCCCATGCTGTTGGCTCTGGGATACATCCAGTACCGCCGGGATCCCGCCCGTGCCGCCGAAGGAGAGGTCAAAGGGCTTTTCACCTCCGGCAAGGCCAGCGACTGGGGCGAGATCGGCCAGCACTGGACCTACACCGACGCGGTGAACGTCTTCGGCATCGGCTTCATGGCGGACGCCTTCGAGCATTTCGGCGATCCCGAGGCGGCAAGGGTCCGGGAGATCTATGAGGACTACCGGGCGGTGGTGCTGTCCGTCCAGGAGAAGTTCGCCCGGGAGCACGCCGGTGAGAAATCCTACAACATGCCCCACATCCTCGGCACGCCCTTCGAGAAGAGCTACAACCACTGTTTCTCCACCGACGGCGCGCCCTACCTCATCAGGCTGGGCATCATGGACCCGAATTCGGAGCTGTTTGAGCAGATGGAGACCTTCTACCGGGAGATCGGCATGCTGGACGACGCGCACGGCCTTGCCTCCCGCATGACCAACGACGACTGCGGCTCCCCCGGCCTCTACGGCAACGTGTACTACACCGGCGTGGCGGAGATCTGCTGGATCCAGGCGTGGAAGGAGCGCGGGGAGCTCGACAAGGCTGAGGCCTATCTCCGCGGCACCTTGAAATACAACATCACCCCGGAGTTCATCGTCTCCGAGCGCTACTCCTCCGTGGATCCCTGGTTCACTCCCTGGCAGCCCAACGGCTCCGGCGCAGGACGCCTCGACGGCTTCCTGCTGGATTATTACGGGGAGAGAGTGATCGGATAACGGAGGAGGAACGCAGCTTCTTGTAAGAAGCTGGCAAGAACTAAAAAAGGGGCTGCCGCATTTCTCCGATTTCAGGAGTTAATGCGACAGCCGCTTTCGTATGGGCCATCGGGGACTCGAACCCTGTGTCAGCAAGCTGACCTTGGAGGTTTCGGGGGAGTACAGCCGGGCGGTTTTGCATCTGCCCGGCAACGTTATTCGGCTGAAATCGGATGAGAATGCGGAAACCTCCGCCTGTGCCTCACCCTGACAGTCTATACGAAAAAAGAATCCCTCAAGGGGATTCCTTTTTCCTATGGGCCATCGGGGACTCGAACCCAGGACCGACCGGTTATGAGCCGGGAGCTCTAACCAACTGAGCTAATGGCCCGTATTGAATATTATATCATAGGGCCCGGTCCCATGTCAAGTATCAATTTTAAAAGTCTTCTCCCGATCCGTCCGTCTCACCCGGCGCGTCCTCTGCCTCCGAGAACACGCTGTCCACCAGCTCCTTCGCCCTCTCCAGATCCGCGTAGTTCACGTAATACCGGTTTTTCTCGAACATGGGTCCCACGTTGATGGCCAGGCCCGCGCCCATGCGTCCCTTCATCAGAAACGGAATCCCATTGTCCTTCAGAAGATCCTCCACGACCTCACTCCAGATCTGATCCTTCTCCGCAAGGAAGCAGGGATCGTCCTCCCGCACCGGGCGCAGTTTTTTCCCGCCGCAGACCGGGCAGACCTTCTCTCCCTCGTTCACGGCGGAGCGGCATTTTTCACAGTACAGCATTTCTCAAGTCCTCCTGTCCGGATGGATTCTCCGCCTTTATGATACCACGAACGGGCCGGGCTGTCAATAATCCGGACCTCATGAAATCTCCGGGGAAATTCCTGTTGTATTTTCCGCCCGGCTGTGCTATAATACGGACAGGGACAGGACCATTGCCGGAATCTGTCCGTATGTTCCACGTGAAACAATTTTCATCCAGAAGGAGAGTTTATCATGATCAAAGTCGGCGTTATCGGCTGCGGTACCATCGCAAACTCCGCCCACATTCCCTGCTATATGAATTGTCCGGACGCGGAGATCAAGTACTTCTGCGACATCATCCCCGAGAGAGCCCAGGCGGCTGTTGAAAAGTACGGCTGCGGC
>CACYWX010000107.1 GCA_902778205.1 uncultured Ruminococcus sp.
GAAGCAAGAGAAAGAAGAATGGATACGGCGAATTTCGTCATTCCACAGAAAAAAGCTCATCTCTCTGCCATATGCGTCGCAAATCAGGAGTCCCAATATGGATATATTTAATATCATTTCCCTGCTGGGCGGTCTTGCCATGTTCCTGTATGGGATGCGGCTTATGGGTGACTCTTTGAAAGAGAATTCATCCGGTACGCTGAAAGCGGTAATGGGCCGCGTAACCGACAATGCGTTCAAAGCTTTCGCGCTCGGTGTTCTTGTTACGGCTCTTATTCAGTCATCCACCGCCACAATCGTGATCACCGCCGGTTTGGTAAGCGCGGGTATTCTGACTCTTCACCAGTCTCTGGGCATTATCATAGGGGCAAATGTCGGCACAACTGTCACGGGGCAGATCATCCGCCTTCTTGACATTGACGGGTCAGGCTCTGCGGTACTGCGCTTCTTCCAGCCCTCCACACTCGCCCCCATAGCCCTGATTATCGGAATCGTGCTGATCATGGGAAGCTTTTTCAAGAATGCCCGCTCCGTCGGTAATATCGCGATCGGGTTCGGCATTTTGTTTTCCGGGCTTCTCAATATGACCGGAGCGGTCAACAGCCTGACTCAGTCCGGTATGATCGAAAACCTGTTTTCCGGTCTGGGCAGCAATCCCGTGCTGGGTTACCTTGTCGGCGCCGGCGTAGCTTTCGTTTTGCAGAGTTCATCCGCGACCATCGGTATTCTGCAGGCATTTTCAGCTACAGGCCTGCTCGCCTTCAAATCCATCTATGCGATCATAGTCGGTATCTATCTCGACGATTGCGTTACGACCGCAATCGTCTGTTCCATCGGATCATTTCAATCTCAGTGAAACGGTGCTTGTGCTGACCGTTGTTGCGATCGCGCACAGGATGGGCCTGCTGGACGGGCTTTGGGAGCGAACCGTCAATTCCGGAATCATTGCCAACACCAATACCGTCTTCAATCTGACGTGCGCTCTGGCTCTCTTCCCGATGCTTCGCGTGTATGAGAAACTCAGCCGCGTTATCGTGAAGGATGAACCTGTCCGGGAAAGCAAATACAAGACTGTGATCGACGCCCTGAATCCGGTTTTCTTCAATACTCCGGCCCTTGCTTTTCAGAGCTGCTATCAGCTTCTGCTTTCCGTATTCAAAGCTTCAAGATCTAATATTGAAAGCGCCTTTCAGCTGCTGAAGGAGTATGACCCGATTCTTCATGATGAAATACAGTCCGAAGAAACGGAGATCGACCATATGACCGACCTTGTAAGCAAATACATGGTGGGGCTGGTTCCTCATCTGCAGAGTGAAGTTCATGTAGCTATTATGGACCAATATTATAAAACAGCTTCCGAATTTGAACGGCTGGGTGACCACGCCGTAAACATAGCGGGGTATGCAGCCGCGCTTTGCAGGAGCAATACAATTCTTTCCAATGCGGTGCGTTCCGAACTGGCCGTTATTGAAAGCGCTGTCACCAATATTCTGGATGAAACGGAACAAACCTTCCGCAAGCGTGATGTTGATGCGGCGCGCAAGATCGAACCTCTGGTACAGGTGATCGGTGAAATGATTACGGTCTTGAAACGCAACCACCTGAAACGCATGGTAACGGGAGAAGACAATATCTATGCCGACGCTACGTTTTCAAACCTTTTGACCGATCTTCAACAAATCGCAGAAGTTTGCTCGAATATCGGAATAGCCACGTTGGTTCGCGTATATCCGGAACTGGCAGATCACGAGCACCTCTACTTTGAAAAACTTCATGCCGGAGGAGACGAGGAATATGACGCATTGTATAGTCGTGTTCGCCAGCGTTATTTCACCCTGCTGACCGGTATAACGGATATGCAGGTAAAGGACGAATCTGCATCTGAAAAAGCTCCTTCCGAAGTGTAAGCCCCCGATATCACAGCACTGTGTTCTGTTCAAAGATTACGACGTATTCTACCTCGCAACGGCTGCGGCCGAAGTGCGGGAAGACGGCAGCTTCGTCTACCTTTTGAAGGTAGGACGCGGCGGAGATGCCGAATCCGAATCCACCGCCCTTGTCAAGATCGCGGATATGACCGCGAAGTACGGCGAGGATTACGTCGTCCGCGTCCGCGATCTGTGGGCGAGGGTCGAGAATCCGAAAGATAACTTCTCCCTCATGGAGATGATGGATGGTTCTGACTTTGAACAGGGCACCCTCGGCACCGAAGAGGAGTTTGCCGAAATGCTGGAAAACGATCCGGAGGCGCAGAAAGCCTATCTGGAGGGTACCGAAAGCGCTCTTGAATTTCTGGGCGAGGCCAGCGGCCTAAAGGAAAAATACGGCGACGAAAACCCGTATGCGGAGGCGGAGGGGGAATCCGACGGCGTCGGGGCGGACACGGCAGCTGCTTCCGAAGAACCTGTTCCGGAAGAACGGGAAGCGCTTGCGCCGTCCGCCGGGACCGATGCCCCGGTCGAAGGGGCGATCCCCGCGGATTCCGACGGCGAGGTCATCACGTTCTCCGGCGACACCGGAACCTTCAGCCCCCTGAGCGAGGCCGCCGCCCTGTACACCGGGGAGGACGCCACGGTTCAGCGGCTGACGGCCGAGGGTGGTGAACTGTTCAAGGACCTGCAGGCCTTCGCAAATGTGATGACCAATGTTGTCGTGGGCGCGCACGTCGAGCTGACGTTCAAGCCCGGCGAAACGGAAAAATACCTTGAGATCGTACCGAAGGACAACAGCCGCGGGGACGGTGACCGGATGTTCTACGTCATTCTCGGCGCGCCGAAGGGGGAGACCACAAACTCCGCCGCCTCCGCCTGCGCCGTGACGATTCTCGACGACGAGGAGCAGGAACCGGCTTAGGGTACTCATGTCTCCAGCTTCTCCGGCGCGGGCAAGAGCTACTGGAAGAGCATCTTCAAGGCCACGGATCCCTTCAATTCCTTCGCGGAGGGCATCAAGGAATCCGCCAACGCAATCAGTATGGTCCGCGATGCCGCCAAGGATGCCAAGGCCAACAATGAAAAAATCGGCGACGCCGGTCTCGGCGGCCACTCCTGGCGCTTTGACATCGCCGTGGGCGTCTATTTCGACTTTATCAACGTCACCGTCACCATCGGCGAAACCTCCGAGACCAAATTGATCTTCAACGGCATCGGCGGTTATGTATCGGTCACGCTCGACTTCCAGATGGCCTGGTATATTGTGCTTCCGATTGTATTCCTGCCCGCTTATTTCGGTATCGAGATGCAGGGCACCGTCATGGGCTTCCTCGGAGCTGATCTGAAAAAGGACGTCGAGATCACCTATGACGACGCCATGAACGGCAGTGTCGACATCAATGACGGAATCGACGAGCTCAACGGCTGCGTCCGCGGTCTGGCTTATGTCCAGATCAGCGCAGGTATCGGCCTGTGCGGCACTCTGGGCATCCGCGGATCGGGCAAGGTGAACATGATCGCAAACTGGGAACCTGGCGTCCCAACGGAGACTGGGGCTTCTATGTGAGCCTGTCGGCAGGGCTCATCATCGACCTGTTCCTGTTTTCGATCCCGCTGATGTTCAACGTGGGCGGCTGGCCCTTCGGATCCTTTGAGTATTACGCGAATAATACCGATACGGCCCGCAGCGAAAGGAGCGCAAACACGCTGCAGCTCCGTCAGGGCAGCGGTTACGATTCCATGTGGCTCGGGGATCAGATGATGGTCCAGGGCGCGTTCCGTCCAAACAAGGACAAGCAGAAGCTCCTTGTGGCCGACGCTTACGAACGTCCCGACTCCCAGACGATCACCCTCTCGGACGGCGAGACCGTGGTGCTGGCGTTTGTTGGCAGCAACAACGCGAAGGGCGAAACCCAGCGCACCGCGCTGAAGATGGCGACCTATGCGGACAGTATGTGGAGCGAGGCCGTCACCGTGTCAAACGACAAAACGGCCGATTTCCAGCCCTCCATCGGCGAGACGAAGGACGGCCGGGTCCTCGTCGCATGGGTTTCCCCCTCTGAAGACGCCATCGCCGACCTCTCGACGGATCAGCAGGCGGCGGACTATCTGAGCAGCATGGAGGTTTACGCCGCGTTCGTCGAGCTGGACGAAAACAAACGGATCAGAACGAGAAACGAGGACGGCGTGACCGTGGCGGATACCGAGGTCACACGGATCTCAAACGACCATTTCGAGCATGACGGCACGATCTATACGTTCTACGACGCGAATCCGACCGTTGTCTGCGACACAGAGAGCGGCGACGCGATGGTTTACTACATCAAGAGCGAAGAAATCTCGCTCGGCAGCGCGGGAATCGCTGGCTTCATCAACCCCTACGTCAACGGAAGCCATGTGTAAGCCGGAGACACCCGATGACGGTATCTCCGGCGAAAAGACACAAGCGCATGAACCGCACCCCGCCGTCTGCGACAGGGGCGACGCCTGCCCGCTCGGCGCGTTCGCCGATCTTGACAAGACCTCGTGGTACCACGACGGCGTGGAATGGGCGCTGATCAACGGCGTGATGAACGGCGTCGGAGAGGGTCTGTTCGATCCGGATGGCCGGACGAACCGCGCGATGATCGTCACCATGCTTCACCGCATGGAGAGCGCGCCCGTGGTGAACTACGCCATGGACTTTACCGATGTGGAGGACGACATGTGGTACACCGAAGCAATCCGGTGGGCCGCCGCAAATGAAATCGTGACCGATTACGGCGACGGAAAGTTCGGACCGACGGATCCGCTTACGCGGGAACAGCTTGCGACGATCCTCTATCGCTGCGCAAAGGCCAAAGGACTGGGCTCTACCGGTCTGTGGGCGTTCCCGCTGACCTTCGATGACGCGTCCGAGGCCTCCGACTGGGCATACGAGGCTGTCTGCTGGATGGTCATGCAGGGCGTGATTCAGGGTACGGGCAACAATAAGCTTTCTCCGAAGGGCATGGCATCCCGCGCTCAGGTTGCGACAATGCTGATGCGGTATAACGCGGCCGAACAGGAGCTTTTGCGGCAGACTATGGAAGCAGAGCAGATTTCCCGTCAAACTGCCGTGTCCACCCTTTCTTACGAGGCGGGAAGGGTGCGGAACAGCATCAATGAAATGAATTAAGGACATTCGAAAGGGAGGAAAAAAAGAACCGTAAAGCAAAAAAGCCCTCGCCGTTCAGAAAAAAGCGAAGGACCCTGCGATCCAGACGACAAAACCAGGAACTGATCGGTGAGGCAGTCATCCATTTACTGCTCGACCGACCTTCCATACAACGATCCCGCACATCGATTGTGTGGGATTGCGCCAAACTTTTAATCATATCGGCACAGATAAGAGACTCGCGCGGGTCGGGGATACTGCGGTATCCTGCCTGTGCGAGTCTTTTCGGGTGTATCGATATGGGAGTGGTTGATTTGTTTGCCGGAAAAATGAGGCGCTGTTCCGGCACTCCGATCGGGAAGTGCAATAGGGAAACTCTTCTGCACGGCGCGGCTTAAGTGCGTGGAAGAGCGTCTTGCTTTCTCAGCTCCCGCCAGCAGGAGGGGGATGCGATGAGCCTGAAAAGAGCGACCTTCAAAATCGCTTCGATCGGAGCATGGGATGGGGAGACCCCCGCTGCGTTGACGAGATACTTGATTTCCCCGAATTCCTGTGCTTTTGAGATCATAGCTTTGATGGTCAGGCGGTCACGCTTCCGGATTCCCGCCTCAAAGTGTTTATCCCGGCTGAAAAAAACCGGCCCCGGGATGATAACCAACCGGAGCCGGGGTTTGATGTCACAGCTTATTCGGCAATCTCTCTCGCGAATTCGGTCCATACGCCGTCGAATTCCACATAGAGGAAGTCGCCCTCAACGGTATAGGCGTATTTTGCGTCCGGCGCGATCAGCTCCGTGCTGCCCCAGAGAATGTCCACGGTATCATGGAAGCACAGGGTGCCGGTGTGGTCCGCGTTCAGGATCACCTGATACTTCGCGCCGTCCTCAGCCGCGGAGGTGTAAACGCCGGGGATATAGGCGTACATGGTCTGCTCGGCGAAATCGAAGTACGTGACGGAATCGACAATCTCCGCCAGGATGTCGCTCACGGCCATGTCCTTTTCCTCGTCGCCGGTCAGGAGGGCGTCGATCTCAAAGAGCAGGACGCCGCCGTTATACTCACCGGCGATGGCGCATTTTGTCAGGCTGCCGTCCGTGAAGGTTCTCCAGTAGCCCCATTTGTCTTCCGTGCCGGGGAAAATGCCCTCGGTCCGGAGAATGTCGGTTTGCTCTCCCCAGGCGGAGGTCACCTCGTAGAGCACCTCCTCGGGCTGCTTGCCGGCGATCCAGCTCACAGTCACCTTATCGGCGCCGGACGCTTCATCGAGGAGCACGAACTCCGCGCTGTGATCGCCGGTTTCACGGGACTCAACCTGCAGGGCGTTGTAGCGGAGCTGGAAGCCGTCGGCGCTCATGTAGGTCATGTGCTCCCGGCCGTCCTCGGTTTCCTCAGCGGGAAGCTCTTCGATGGCAGGCTCCTCGACAGCCGGTTCCTCAGCGGGAATCGCCTCGGCGGGAAGCTCAACGGCGGTGCGCACGAAGCCGGATCCGGTGATGCGGAAGAACACGTCGCCAGCCTCGCTGCTCCAGCGGTAAAGGCCCGTGGTCAGATGGGACGCGGTGAGCTTGCCGTCGGCATCGGTCGTATACGCGCCGAGGAAGGTGTCCGCGTCGCCGTATTCGTCCACTCTGTAGAGATCGAGGGAGGCTTCCGCGGCGGGGCTTCCGCTCCGGGTCACGGTCAGAAGATCGGTGCCGGGGAACGGGACGCAGGCGCCTGCGGAGACTGCGAACGTGCCGCTGAGCATCAGCGCGGCGAGGATGGCGGAGAAGGTCTTGTTCATGGTGATGATTCCTTTCGTTTCTGCTCCATGGGAGCGTTTTTTGCATACTTGATTATAGTACCACATAATGGCTGTTCTGTCAACCCCCACGGCAGTTCTCCCCATGGGCGGCTCAAATAGTCCCGGATCTCTGCCATCCGTTCACTCTGCCACACCAAAAAGGGACAGCGGTTGTCGCAGCGCCCGCAGCCCACCGGTTTACAGAGAAACGGATTCGGAACTATTTCAGAAGGACCGAAAGACCCTGCTGATCACCGGTACGTGTTAGGCTGGAAGACCTGTTGTCAGTTTCCACACCCCAATAAGGGCACTCTCCCCCCGGATTTCCTCTTTACAATTCCCGTGTGCTGTTGTATAATATGCCCATATAACATCATTTCATCATCTCAACATGGCGCAGGACGGGACTGACCAAAATCGCAATCCTTGCAGAGAGAGGCATATTATGACAAAACGCGAACGGGTGCGTGCGGCTATAGCTCATCAATCGCCCGACAAAATTCCGACCTTCTTCCATCTGGCTCCCGACGGTCTGGACAAATATGGGGAAAGCCTCATGGAGCGGTATGGAAAAGCGGATATGAAGCGGCTGCTCGGGGAGGGAAAGATCGATTACCGGAACGCCCTGTATTTCAGCATGGGGAACCATGTCTGCTTCCTTGAAAACTTCCCGTGGTGGGACTGGAAGGATCTCCCGCCGGAATACAAAATGGAGGAAACGCCCGGCTTTATCCCGGAGATCAGGGAATACCGCAGCCTCGAGGTATTCGCCGAATGTGTCCGCAATCTCAGGGAATACACGGACGCCTACGTTCTCGCGGAGGTCTGGACAAGCGATTTCGAAAAGGCCTATTTCTCCCGCGGACTGGAGTACTTCCTCGCGGATATGGCGGCGGAACCGGAATTCGCCGTAGAACTTCTCAATTTCATTACGGAGAAAAATCTCTCCCTTCTGAAGGAGATCGTGAAAACGCCCGGGCTCGACGGCGTCCTTCTCGGAAACGACTGGGGCTCCCAGTGCGATCTTCTCATGTCGCCGATGACTTGGCGGACCATGCTGAAGCCCGGCGCGAAGCGGGAATACGATCTGATCCGCGGCGCGGGCCTCGACGTATGGGTCCACTCCTGCGGAGACATCCGCAAGGTCCTGCCCGACCTCTGCGAAATGGGGGCGAACGTGCTCAACCCGGTCCAACCGGAGTGCATGGACATCTTCGAATTGAAGCGGGACTTCGGCGAAACGCTGACCTTCTGGGGCGGGATCAGTACCCAGCGGACCCTCCCCTACGGCACGGCGGAGGAGGTGCGGCGCGAGACCGAACAGGTGACGGCCGCGATGGCGGAGAAAGGAGGATATATCATAGCCGCCGCGCAGGGCATTCAGTCCGATGTACCATTTGAGAACATCTGCGCGCTGGTCGATACTGCAAACGAGCTGTAAACTGCAGATTTGTGTCGGTTCCTCAGATTATTCCGAAATAAACTATACCACCAAGGAGGTTTCACAATGAAAAAAGTGCTATCCTTCCTGCTCGCTCTTTTCCTCCTGACCTCTCTGTTTGCTTCATGCGGCGAGAAGAACGAACTCCAGACTCCCGTGACGGCGGAGGAGAATTCTCCCATGTCGGAGGCATCCTCTCCTGATGCCGCGGAAACCGAGGCGGAAACCGAAGCCCGCATTCTCCCGGACATTCCGGACACTACTTACGGCGGGCAGTCCTTCCGCTTTCTCTCCCGCGAAATCACAGACGCCGTCGTGCGCTTTTATTCTGAGGTGGCGTCCGACGAGACCAACGGCGAGATCATGAACGACACCGTCTTTGAGCGGACCGGGCGGCTGGAGGCGCAGTACGACATCAAATTCGTCAACGACACCTCCGGAGACGTGACCGGCGAATATCAGAAGACCTACATGGCCGGACAGCAGGACTGGGACGTGCTCATCGCCGGGTTCTCCGCGGTCCTCGGCCAGACAAACAACGGATACACTGCCGATCTCAGCACGATCCCGTACATCGATCTCGAGAAGCCGTGGTGGGATACCAACGTGGCAAAGTCGATGAAGATCAAGAACAGCGTCTTCTCCGCCATCGGCGCCATGAACACGTGGACGGACTCCCACACTTACGCGGTCGTGTTCAACAAGGAACTGGCGAAGGACTTCGGCGTGGACGCGTACCAGCTGGTGCGGGACAATCAATGGAACCTCGACACCTTTGCCGCGATCCTCGAACAGGTGACGAACGACGCGGACGGCAACGGCGAAATGGACCATAACGACCGGTACGGCGCGGTCGGGGAGAACAACGACTTCCAGTTCCATGTTTTAGGATGCGATGTGTTCGTGATCGGGCACGACGAGGAAGGACTCCCCGTTCTGAATCTGGACGAACACCTCTTCAACGCGGCGGACAAGGTCTGCCGGATCATGAACTCCGGGAACTATCTGATCGCCGAACGTCTGGCCGGCAAGGTAGACGACGTGTGGGGGAACGGTCTCCGCTATAATTTCCGCTCCGGCAACTCCCTCTTCTACGTCGGTGGCATCGAGCAGCTGTTGATTTTCCGTGATCTCGATACGGACATCGGACTGCTTCCTTTTCCGAAATACGACGAGGCACAGGCGGAATACCGCCACACTTTCAGCCCCTACTGGTCCAGCACAATCTTTCTCCCCGGAAATACGGAGACGGCTGAATTCACCGGCGCGATGCTCGAAGCCCTCAATGCGGACAGCTATTATTCCACCTCCACCGCCTACTACGACGTGGTATTGAAGGGCAAGGCCATGCGCGATATGGATTCCTGCGAGATGCTCGATATCGTCCGCGGGAGCAGGACCATCGACCCGGAAATGGCGTACAATTTCCTGAACGCAAACTCCGCCTTCGTCACCGCTCTCACGGACGGATCCACCGACAAGCTGGCCTCCACCCTGGAAAAAACGAAGAAGATGG
>CACYWX010000108.1 GCA_902778205.1 uncultured Ruminococcus sp.
GGATAAAACAGATCGAGCGGTGCTGAAATTGCACCGCTCAGTCAAAGAAAGGGGGGAAAAACAGAGAAGCTTTTCCCATCTAAAATGTGAGAATCATCAGTCTGCATGGGCAGCATTCTCTCCAAACACCCAGAGGTAATAATCCTCCAGTGTAGGAGCGGCGTTCTTTGCGTTCTCCGTCGGCCGCGATCCGCAGAGCACCCGGAGCAGGACCTCCCCGGTCGTCTCGTCCCGGGAGATATTCGTCACGCGGAACTGGTTCTGCAAAGTCTGTACCTCGCTCTCCGCGCAGGGGACGATCCACACCGATCCTGCGATCTTCTCCGTCAGAACGTGCGGCGGGGCGTTGTCCGCGATCACGCCCTTTTTCAGCATAATGATATCCCGCGCGATGAACTCCACGTCCGGTACGACGTGTGTGGCGATCAGCACGATCTTGTCAAACGCGATCCGGGAGATATAGTTGCGGATCGAAATGCGCTGCTTCGGGTCCAGCCCAGCCGTCGGCTCGTCGAGGATGAGGATTTCGGGATCCCCGAGTACCGCCTGCGCGAGGGCAAGCCTCTGCTTCATGCCCCCGGAGAGCGCGCCGATCTTTCGCCCCGGCACGTCGTCCAGCTCCACTGCCTGGAGGATTGCTGGGATCTGCTCCTTCGCCCCGGCCTTTGTCATGCCCTTGAGCGCGGCCATGTACCACATAAACCGCTCCACCGTGAAGTTCGGGTACAGCCCCGGATACTGCGGCATGAAGCCGAGCTTTTCCCGGAAACGGACGCCCATTTTGAGCACGTCTTCGGTCACGCCGTCCGCGCTGGTGTAGGTGATCGAGCCGGAGTCCGCCTTGAGGTTGTCCGTCAGGATATTCATGAGCGTGGATTTCCCCGAGCCGTTCGGGCCGAGCAGGGCGTAGATGCCCGGTTCGAGCTCCGCGGTGAAACGGTCAAGCGCGAGGTTTGCGCCGTAGGATTTTGTAATATTCTGAATGGTGAGCGTCATGGTTTTCCTCCAAAATCATGGTTCGGCGGGATCATCCTCAAATACCCGCAGAATTTCGAGCGTCTCCGGATCGAGGGCACACCGGACGGCATGTATTTCTCCTGTTTCATAGTATCCCAGCCCGCCGTCGGTCATGCTCGCGTATAGAATCCCGTCCGCCCCCACCGTAAGGGACAGATTTTCAAATCCCTCTGGGAGGTTCGGGTTGATTTCCGTGATCCCTCCGTCTTTCCAGAATCCGACGGCGACGGTTTTCGTCTCGACGAAATCCGTGTCCCGGTACTCTCCCGGGCGGCCGGTGGGCATGGGCTTCGTGCCGAGGTATTCCGATTCCGTCCGCGTGAAATAAACGGCGTCCTCGCCGAAGACGAAGCCGCTGTCAGCCTCGGCGATCCGGACGAATTTGCTTTCCCCCGCAGGCAGACGGTATAGAACCCAATCACTCCGCCTCTGCTCGACGGCCTCGCCGGAATCCCGGATGAAGGAAATCTTCCTGTCTTTCTGCGCTCTCAGCCAGAGTTCCCCCTGCCACCAGTCGATAAACCCGAGTCTTTCGTCCGCGGCGGGAGGGGCGACCAGCGTTTTTTCTCCCGTTCTCATGTCGGTGAGTTCGACCCAAACCCCTTCCGAAGACGCAGGGGCTTCCGCTGATCTTGCCGAATAGGAAGCATTTATGACCGCGAGCGTCTTTCCGTCCGAGCTGACGGCAAAACCCGGCGCAAACAGATACCTTTCTCCGACCATCTCCGGCTCCCCTCCTGCAACGGGTACGCGCAGGATCGAGAAGGTTTCGCGCTCTCCCTCCGGGGCGTCCTCGTCGTACTGCCCCTGCGTGAACCAGAGAAAGCCGCCCCCGACCTTGAAGTCTGGCGAATCGCTCCCGGTCATGTCCGTTTTGCAGATCAGGCGGAAATCGCTCCCGTCCGGGCGGAGACTGTACAGCTCGCGGGAGAACGCGCCCGTTACGGAATCGGCGGTCATGCCCGAGAAATAGAGGGAGCTTCCGTCCGTGACAAGGTCCTTGAAATGAAACTGACTGCTGTCCGGACAGATCCCGTCGCTCCCGTCGTGCGCGCAGAGCGGGTCCCGGCAAAGCCCTTCCCGGATCCCCTCCGGGGTATAGGCCGTGACGAAGAGCAGATTGCTGACATAGGCGGCGGAACCGAGAAAACAGCTGTACTGCGCGTTGAACCAGCGCGGTGGGGCGGGAGGTTCTTTTGCGCAGGAGAGGAGCAGGAGGGCGGCGAGGCAAATGAGAAACAGCTTTTTCATGGCAAAATCTCCTCCGAACCGGTATAGGCATAGGTCAGCATGCTGTCGGATTTCACGCCTGCCGCCATTTTTGCCTTTATTTCTTCAACATAATACAGCTCGAACCGCGCCCAGACCCGCCCGTCCTCGACAGCATAGAGGTCAACGATATCCGCGCCGCAGTCGGAGAGCACGTCCCGGCTTTCCATCGTTACAAGGTCGAGGGCGGTGAGGCGGCCCTCGGACTGCGAATACTGTTTCGTCAGAATCGGTTTATCGTGGAGCTCTCCGAACTGCGCATGAAACGCTTTTTCCTCCGCGCTCAGCTCCCAGACGACGGAGCCGCGGTAGGAAAGATCGAGTGGAACATAGTACAAAATCCCCGCGTCCCGGTCGATGCGGAAAAGTCGTGTTTCCTCCCCGGCATTGTATTTCGGTGTCGGGACGGCTTCGCAGAGAATCTCCTCCTCACCGTCCGTCCCGCGCCGCACAAGCTCGCAGATACTTACAATTCCTCCGCTCGTAAAGGAAAGCTCTTCGTCAAACTCCCCTTCGATTTCCTCGTCGTTATCAGCGTTGACAGTCCGGTCCGTGCGGCGGATATAGTACAGCCAGCCGTCGAAAAAGGTCAGGTTCCACGATCTGGCCTCCGGCTCGAAGACGGGAACGCTCTTCTGAAAGCCGTAGTCCGCCGCATAGAGAGAGCCGCCGGACACCTTGCTCCGGTAATAGACCGCGCCGCCGTCCGAGCCGACAAGCACCGGCTGCATCCCGTCAGGGTCGTTGATCACCGCGGTCGTCGATCCGTTCTTTTCGAGCCGCAGAACGGGGTGCCCGGTGATTTCGGTGTGCGCTTTCCCGTCCTCCGCAGTTGTTTCAGCGGTCGTCGATGAGAGATAGACCGTATCGCCGAGCAGCCAGAAATCGAGGATGTCCTGTTCCTGTTCATACAGGACGCGCACCTTCCCGGAAGCGACATCCATCGCGCGGAGCTGGCAGACGGGCACATCCCCGATCGCCTTCGTCGCCGTCATGGCTGTAAACCAGCACATGCCGTCCTTCACGATCATCCGGGATTTGGGGTGATTCACCCGCGCGGTACAGGTGCCGGAGTATTCGTGCTGACACAGCGGATCGAAGCAGAGGGGGCGCGCTTCTCCGGTTTCGAGCGGTGTGTAGAGCAGAAGGTTATTCCCTGTGGAATAAAGTGTTCCGTCGGAATAGTACGCCTCGGAGGAAGCGAGGAAGGGAAGAGTCTCAGGCGCGCGGGCAATCACGGTTTCCGGCTCAGCCGGTTCGTTTTCCACATCCGCCATGGTCAGCGGAGGCGCGGGGGATTTCGCGCAGGAGAAAAACAACAGAATGGCGAGGTATATGAGAACCATCTTCTTCATCACTTCAATTCCCCCAGATCCCGGATCACGTCGAGCGTCTCCGGATCAAGCGCGACGACCCGGTTGATGGTCTCGCCGGTATCGTAAACTCTCTGCTCGTCGTATAGCGTCCCGTAAAGAACGCCGTCCGCCGCCGCGAGAAGCGTCAGAGACTGTCCGGGCTCGATCCCTTTTCCGGGCGCTCGCTCGATGATTTCCCCGTCCTTCACACAGCCTACCACAAGGTTTTTCGTGATAAAGAAATCGTAATCCCGCTTTTCCGATCCGCGTCCGGTGGGCATGGGCTTTGTGGCAAAGTATTCGGACTCCGCTCGCACATACCATACGGCGTCCGGGCCGAAGAAATACGATCCCGAAGCGGCGCTTGTCACTTCTTCAAACTGCTCCGTCTCCCGGTTCAGCCGGTAGAGAACCATCGTGACCGCCGTCTCGGTGACCTCCTCCCCCGAGTCCCGCACATACGTCCGCTCGCCGCCCCGTTCCGCCTCCAGCCACAGTTCCCCGAGGGCGTAGTGTACCCGAAACAGCAGGACGTCCTCGGCGGGCGGCGGGACGATCGTCTTTTCCCCGGTCCCGAAATCGGTGATTTCGACCTGCTGCCCCGCGCTGGTATAGAGGTTGTCGAGATCGGCGGCTTCGGCAAACGAAATCACGGCGACGTGCGAGCCGTCCGGGTCCATCGCATAGCTCAGACCGTGGATATATTTCTCTTCCGTGACTCGCTCCGGTTCCCCGCCTTCGACGGGCAGACGCATGAGGACCGTGTATTCCGCCTCACCCTCCGTCGCGTCCTCGTCGATTCGCCTTTCCGGAAACCACAGGTAACCGCCTCCTGCATCCAGAGCGGAGAAGTTCCTGCCGTCCGACGAGCGGGAGCACAGCAGCCGGAAATCGCTCCCGTCCCGGTTCAGAGACCAGATCTGTTTCACCGCCCCGCTCCCTGGCTTCATCCCCGCCGTCTCCGGATCGAGAAGGAGCGAAAGAAAGAGCTTTTCTCCGTCGGTTGCCACGGACCGGACCATCGCTCTCGTGTCGTCCGGGCAAATCCCATCCGTCCCGTCGTGCGCACAGAGGGGATCCGTGCAGAGTCCTCTCCGTACCTCGTTCGGGGTATAGACCGTGATCTTACTCATGCGGAAGAAACAGCTGTAAACCCGATCTCCCAGCACGCATCCGTCATTCAGGTTGCAGAAAAAGAGGCGTTCGGTTCCTTCGCCTTTTCCGCAGGAGGGCATGATAAGCAACAGCACAAGCAGCGCCAAACAGCACTTTTTCATTTGGAACCTCCATCTTCGTTGATTTCCGTGAGCGTCGGACGCACGATCACCGGTTCGCCGTTTTCGTCCGTTCCCTCTCCGAGCGGGACCCCGTCCGAAAAACCGATCAGCGAGCCGCCTTCGACGCGGTACCGGTGTCTTTCCCCGGTCGCCGGATCGAGGGAAACCACCGTGCCGTCGCCGAGCCGGTAGATATCCGTCACGACCGTCTCGTCCCCGTTTCCGGTGGGCAGTTCCTTCGTTTCCTCGTATTCGTAATAAAACGGCGAAAACCAGATCTTTCCGTCATAGGGGAATACGGTGCAGTACGCGCTGACGTCATCCGCGGCGATGAATGCCCGGCCGTCCCGGATCACGGCTATTGCGCTCCGGTCGATCCGCTCCGTCACCATGACGGTGGCGAAGACGGGTTTCGCCGAGCAGAGGAAGACGGCACATCCCTTTTCGCTGAACAGCAGGGAACCGAAGCGCACCCCTTCCGGCGCCGGGACGAGTGTGGATCCTCCGCCCCTCTTAGGTATGATCTCACACGCGCCGTCCCCTGCATCACCGGCGTGCGTCAGATAATAGTTTTCTTCGTCCACGGAAAATCCAACTCCGACGGGCACGTTGTCGAAGATACTTTCCGAGCGGCCGCCGTTCTTCGGGACGCGCATGATCTCGAGGACCTGATCCCCGCGGTCCGAGAATTCCGCATTCGGATCGGCCCCCTCCCGATACAGGCTGTTCGCGTAATAGAGATACCGGCTGTCCGCAGCAAAGACCGACAGACCGTAGCTCCCGGCGTTCTCGGTTTCCGCGAGTCCGCGCATCGGATTTACTCCCGCGGGGTCCACGGCGTATATCCCGTACCGCGCGGGATTTTCGGGTTCAAACTTCTTTGCCAGCATGAAGAGGGTCTCGCCGTCCGTGCAGAACCTCCGCGGGATCCCCATCGTTTCCCCGTCGGGACAGGGGCCGTTCGCTCCGTTGTGGGCGCAGAGGGGATCCCGGCACAGCCCCGAAGGCCGGTCGAATCCGTCGTGATACACGTTCTTTTTCCAGCTCGGAGCGTTGAGGACGATCGTCTCCCCGATCTGGCACCCATCGGGGCGATTGTAGTACGATGTGGGAGGAGGATTCTCGGAACACGCGGGGAGGAGGAGCAGAAAAGCAAGCGCAAGCATCCGAATTCGTTTCATGACCGTTTTTCCTTTCATCCCTTCACAAACATCCTCCTCGCCGAACCGACGAGCGCGGAGACCGCCACACCCGCAGCGGCGATCCAGAGGGCGAGCATCGCCCAGCCGGAGCCGAAGAGGGAGAGCCGTGCGGAATCGAGGAACAGGGGCGTTCCGGCGAGGAGCGACAGAAAGCTCACCCGCTCCGCCGCCCGCCAGCCGAACGCCGCAAACAGCGCCGGAAGCAGCGTCAGGGCCACCGCCGAGCCGAGGACGGGCAGATACCGGGACAAAAGCTCCGACAAGGCGCAGACCAGCATCGCCATCATGAGGGACCCGAGTACCCGGAGAGCCGTGAAGAGCGCGGCGTACCCCGCGAGACTCATGCCGCCCGCGTAGGCCCCGAACAGCTCCATCGATCCGAGGGGGGCGGAGGGAGACGGCAGGCTGTAATTCTGCGCGAGGAAGACGAAGTCCGTGACGCAGGAGAGGAGGGCGAGGACCACCGCAATCACGCCCGAGGAGACGAGCTTCGCCCGGAAGGTCTCCTCCCGCCCGCGCTTCGTCGCCCGGAGGATCTGCGCGAACCCGCCCGCTGACGAACGCGAGACAAATTCCCCGGCGAAGGAGCCGGTCAGGAGCAGCAGCACCGCCGTGTAGAGGAAGAGATCCGCGTCCCCGGAGAAGAGCCGCCGCCAGCCCGTGTCGTAGAGGAACCAGCCGGAATCTCTTGCGGCAAGATACGCTTCATGCACCTCGATCGTGCGGAAGAGATCGGACCGCGCCTCTGCGGAGGAGTATTCGGAGAGGTATTCCCGGTATTCCGGCAGGCTGATTTCCTCTCTGAGGTATTTCTCCTGCATGACGTCCTTCTTCGCCAAAAGATCGTTCAGCCGCGCGCGCTCACCCGCGATCCACGCGGATTTCTCCGGGGTCAGCGGACCTTCGAGCACGGTCATATACTCCTTGTACACCGCGTCGGCATAGGAGGGCTTCGCCTCGTAGAGCCGCGCGGAGTAGAACCCTTTTGCGAGAAGCAGGATCAGCAGCAGAAGGAGCATCCGGGACGAAACGAGGGTCTTGAAGACCTCCGTCCGGAAGAGGGACAGGCTGTATGTGCGTTCCCGCCGCGCTTTCCCGAGACGGAGCCGGAGGATCCCGCCCCGTACCTTCGCGGATGCGGTCAGGACGGCGGAGACGAGAGCGTCCAGCCACCCGATCCGCACGGCCTCCCCGCCCCGGACATGGCCGAGGATCGCGCCGACCGCTCCGCCGAGAATCAGCAGGACGAAGAGCACGAGCATGACCGGCACATACCCCGTGCACGCGCCGAAGAGATTCGCCGCCCGGTACCGGGTGAAGATCGAATTGACCGACGCCGCCGTCACAAGATTGAGATGCGCCGCCGCGTGGGAAGCGTCGAGCTTTGACAGCAGCAGGTTCACGCCGAACAGCCCGAGCCCGCCGAGATAGTTCAGCACCGGATGCCGCGTCAGGTTGGAAAGAGCCAGCATCAGCATGGAGAACACGGAGAACGCGAGCAGCTTCACAAGCACCGTCACCGTGAAATACTGCCCGACGGTGATCCGATAGGGCGAATAGGTGAACTGCGGCAGGGCCTGGAGCGCGTTTTCCGGGGAGGAATAGCCCACCCGCATCCCGAAGACGGCGAAGGACGTGCCGACGAACAGCAGGGTGAAAAGAACCGTGAGGCAGAGCATGAGGGCGATCTTGGCCGCCGCCGTCTTGCCCCGTCCGCGCTTCGATACCCGGAGCACCGGCAGAAATCCCGCCTGCTTCTCCTGCGGGAAGATCACCGATCCCGCGAGGATCAACAGCAGGAATACAAACACGTCGCCGAGCCGGTAGTCGAAATACCCGCTCCATCCGCGGACGTATTCGATCCCGATCCGCACCGTCCCGCGCATGGCCTCATACCGGCGGATCACCTCGGTCTGGTATTTCCATGAGAAGGAGGACTCCGAAACGCCCATGCGCCGGAACTCGTCGAGGTTCGATTTCGCGGCGTCCGTCACACGCTCTAGCCGCGCCGGATAGCCCTCGCTCTGGTCGATGGCCCCGTGGACTAGAGAGAAGAGCAGGGCGTCCGGGATCGAATCGTCGTTGGAATAGCGGTTCGGCAGGGTCTCGGGCTCGAAATCCGGGTCCCCCGTCCGCATCGCCTCGAAGAACAGCTCGTTCTGCTCCGCCCGGAACGCCTCGATCTCCCGGTACCGTGCTTCGTATTCCTCCGGGTTTTCAAAATACCCGTCGAAGAACCGCGCGACCAGATCCATGGGATAGGCCGCCTCTGCCGTTCTGCCCGCGGCTTTCCACGCGAGGAAGGAGTTGAGGGCGACGAACAGGGCGAGGAACACCCACACGACCCGCGCACCGAGGATCTTCCGCACCTCCGCGCCAAAGAGCTTTCCGGCGTGTGTGCGTCCTGCCCGGGATTCTTCCTTTTCCGCTCTT
The DNA here is from genome assembly GCA_902778205.1 of uncultured Ruminococcus sp. Taxonomy (GTDB): domain Bacteria; phylum Bacillota; class Clostridia; order Oscillospirales; family CAG-272; genus UMGS1696. The sequence continues at coordinate 8,554 of CACYWX010000108.1, forward strand.
TTCAGTTCTTCTTCGTCGTAAGCCAGCTCGATCCACCGGGCGTCCAGTCCGTTCATGGCACGGGCGAGATCGGTTCCCGTCAGATTCCGTCTCATTTTTCGAATCCCTCCTTCCGCAGCTCTTCCGCAAGCTCCCGCCGCATTTGTTTCAGCATTCTCGATACCTTCGATACGCCGAGTCCCGTGACATGGCTGATGTCCCGTCCGCTCTCCCCGGCGAAGTACCGCCGCACGAAGACCGCCGCCTCGAGCTTCGATTTTCCCGCGAGATACCGGTTGACCGTGTCCGAGAGGGCGGAGGATTCGACAAGATCTTCTTCGAAAGATGCCGCCAACGCCTCCGCGA
>CACYWX010000109.1 GCA_902778205.1 uncultured Ruminococcus sp.
GGACTTGAACGGGGACTGCAGATGTTGGCCGACGTAAAGGCCAAGCACCACTTGCGAGTGCTCACCGACATACACGAGTCGTGGCAGGCAGCACCCGTCAGCGAAGTGTGCGACGTCCTTCAGATACCTGCATTCCTCTGTCGGCAAACCGATCTGCTCGTTGCAGCAGCTAAAACGGGACGCATCGTCAACATCAAGAAGGCACAGTTCCTGAGCGGACAAGACATGCGCTATCCCGTTGAGAAAGCCCGCGACGCCGGTGCCAAGGAAGTTTGGCTGACCGAACGCGGCAATTCATTCGGCTACAATAACCTTGTGGTCGATTTCCGCAACATACCCGACATGCTCGAAATAGTGCCTACCGTCATCATGGACTGCACCCACAGCGTGCAACGCCCTGGCGGCGGAGGCGGAAAGACCAGTGGCGACCGCCGCTTTGTGCCCAGCATGGCCCTGGCAGCAAAGGCTTTCGGGGCTACAGGATTCTTCTTTGAGGTGCATCCCACCCCAGATCTCGGCCTCAGCGATGCTGCTAACATGCTTGAACTCCATCGACTGGAGCCTTTAGTAGCCCAACTCATCACCACAAACACCTGATTTGCAACTATGAAGCTACCAAGAGACTACGCCATACAAGCCATCCGCGACGAAGCACAGGCCGTGCTCGACCTCATACCGCGACTCGACGAACAGTTCGATCGTGCCGTTGAACTTATCTATCGCTGTCATGGAAAGGTCATTGTCACGGGCGTTGGAAAGAGCGGACATGTGGGTGCCAAGATTGCTGCCACATTTGCCAGCACGGGTACACCGGCCTTTTTCATCAATCCCCTTGACGTTTTTCATGGCGATCTCGGGGAAAAAATCCCTCCGAAAGGGCGCAAAAAAGAGACCTCGTGTTCCGGGATGGCTTCGCTCACTTCTGAATCAGGATGGCTTGGCTTACGGGTCGGAATATCGGATCTCTGTGCGGGTTCTCTTGGATTGTGCTCCCTCTCCCCCTCAGGCCTCGGGGAGTGAAATATTTTTATTATACCACTCTTTGAAATTTTGTCAAGAGGTTCGGCGAAAAAAGTTGAAAAAAATCTCACCGCGCCGCAGAAGCTGTCGGAAAAAGAACGCCCCCGGCGAGGAATGTCGCTGAGGGCGTCCGGATTTCGGAGAGGTAAATCAGTGGATGATGGTGGGATCGCCGTGGTACGCGGGCAGGGCGTGCGGACGGACGATCTGACCGCCGGACTCATAGGAATCGATGGCGGCGAAGATGTACTCCATGGTGGCCAGGGCGTCGCGGCCGGAAGCGCGCAGGTGCTCCAGCGGGACGTTGTTTGACAGATCCTCGTAGAAGGCGTGGATGCGGATCGGGAAGGTGGCGCCGAAGTCCTTCACGCCGGTGTTAGTGACCACGGGCTCCTTGCCGGCCTGCCAGTAGGTCAGCTGCTCCACGCAGTTCTCGATGCAGAAGGTGCCCTTCGTTCCGGCCAGCTCAAAGGACCACCAGCCGCCGAGGCCGAAGCAGGCGTCGCCGCGCTGGGACAGCAGATAGCCCACCGCGCCGTTCTGGAACTTCACGTGCACGGACTGGATGGAGAGCATCAAGTCCTCGCTCTGACGGCGGGCGCCGGGCTTTTCCATGAAGGCCTGGATGTGGGTGATGTCGCCGGAGTAGTGGCGCATGACGGAGAAGGGATGGGTCAGGAAGGCCTTGGCGTGGGAGTAGGGCATCTGCCAGCGGGAGTTGCGGTCCACGGGGTTGACGTTCACCGCGCTGCCGTTGAAGCCGACCTTGGTGAGGGAGTAGACCTGCTCGCCGACGCCGCCCTCCGCGATGAGCTTGTCCGCCTGGAACGCGGGCTCGGAGAAGTAGTGGTTCAGGTCGCAGCCCAGATACAGGCCCTTCTTCGCGGCGTAGTCCACCATTTCGCGGGCTTCGTCGATGCGGTTGGAGATGGGCTTTTCCACCAGCACGTGGCGGCCGGCGTCCAGGGCCTCCATGGTGGGGACGTAGTGCCAGGAGCCGTTTTCAAAACCGGAGGTGGTGACGTGGACCACTTCGATCTCCGGATGGGCGGCCAGCATGTCCTTCAGGGAGTAGTACGCGGGAACGCCGAATTCCTCGCCCGCCTTGTCGGCCTTTTCCTTGATGACGTCGCAGACGGCCACCAGCTCGGCCAGGGGATCGTTCTTGATGCAGTTCGCGTGGGTGTGTCCGATGCCGCCCATACCGACGACGCCGGCCTTGAAGATCTTTTCCATTTTCATTCCCTTTCTTTAAGGAAGCCTTTCGGACTTCCGATTGTTTGATTCCGACTTTCTCACTCCGCCGCGTTCTTGCGGTAGGACGCGGGAGGGAGTCCCACGGCCTGCTTGAACACCCGGGAAAACAGGGAGACGTCGGAGAATCCCGTTCTCTCCGCCACCGCCGCCACGGACAGCTCCGTGGTGCAGAGCAGCTCCATGGCCCGGGCGATGCGGAATTTCCGCACGTACTCCGACGGGGTCATGTGGAGCGCGCTCTTGAACTTTCTGGTCATGTAGTCCGGGGACAGCCCCGTGACGGCGGACAGATCATTCATGGTGATGTTCTCGCTGTAATGGGTGTCCACATAGGCCAGGATCCGGTATACGTATCCGTAGTAGTCGTCGGCGGAGATGGTCCTGCTGTCCCACTGATCCGCGTAGAGGCGGGAGTAGCGCAGCAGGAAGGCCGCCAGACGGACCCGCAGGACGGTTTCCCAGCCGGTGCGCCGGTTTTCCCGCTCCGCCTCGATGGCCAGCAGCGAGGACTCGATGTTCCGCCGCTCGTGCATGGGCACGTGCAGGAGCCGGATGCTCCGGGGGCTGTCCTCCGGCGCGGGAGCGTCCCCCAGCATGTCGTCGAGCCCCGGCAGAAGGGCCATCTCCGGTTCCAGGGAGCCCAGCTCCGCCGCGTTGAAGATCAGATTGTAGAGCTTGGTCTGATAGGCGTTGATGTAGGAATGCTCCTCTCCGGGGCGGACGAAGAACAAATCTCCCGCCACCAGGAGGTTGATGGCCCCTCCGGCGGAATGGAGCGTGAACCCGTCCACCACGTAGACGATCTCATAGAATTCATGGGAGTGGGCGCGGATCCGGCCGTGGTGCTCCGCGGGAACGATGGCCACCACCGGCCCGTCGCTCACGTAATCCTCATGACGGAATACCTCGGACAAATTGACGCTCCTTACTCGGTGATTTCCGCTACCTTTACCACGGCGCCGCCGTTTTCATTGGACCTGATCATGGCGTGGATCACGCGGGAAGCCTCGAGGCCCTCCCGTCCGCTGCCGTCGATCTCCTCCGGCTTCGCGCCGCCGTCCACCTGATCCACGAAATAGTGGATGCGGTCCCGGAAGGTGTCGTAGAAGCCCTCGAAGCCGTCGAACACCGGATTGGTGTAGACCTCCTTCAGGTAGGTTTCCGCGGGATACAGGGTCGCCTCGCGCCACATGTCCTCGAACACGAACCGTCCGTCCGTGCCCGCCACCTCGCAGCGCTCCATGGGATGGCCGCGCTTGATGTCGTAGGAGGAGGTCAGGTGTCCCACCGCGCCGCACTCGAAGCGCATGGCGGTGGACTGGGTGGACCAGATGTCCCGGCCCGGGGCCTTCATGGCGAAGGTGGAGACCTCCCGGATCGGTCCGCAGAAATACTGCATGATGTTGACGCTGTGGGGGTTCAGGGCCTTGAAGTGGTAGTACACGGAGTCCAGTGGCATGAACTTGCCGATCCACAGGGCCATGTTGCAGAACAGCAGGGATCCGATGCGCCCGTCGTTCTGCCATTTTTTCGCCTGACGCGCGGCCGGCGTGAAGCGGTGGTTCATGTCGATGCCGTAGCACAGCCCCTTTTCCTCGGCCTTGGCCACCATTTCCGCCGCCTTCTTCAGGTCGTTGGAGATGGGCTTCTCGCCGAGGACGTGACATCCGGCCTCGAAGGCCTCCATGGTGGGCTCGTAGTGGTCGGAGGCGTACTCGTAGCCTCCGGTGGTGATGGAGCAGATGTCCGGCTTCATGGCGGCGAACATCTCCGTGGCCTTGGTGAAGTACGGAACGCCGAACTTCTCCCCGGCGGCCTTTGCCAGCTCGGGTACCCGGTCGCAGACGGCAACCAGCTCGGCCTTATCGGATTCGGTATAAGCGCGGGCATGGCGGTGGCCGATGTGGCCCATGCCCACGACAACGGTTCTCTGCATGATGAAAAACCTCGGAATAGTAAAGTAATGACGTTACGGAACAGTGAAGCTTTCCGCGCGGTCACGAAACTTCATCGCGTCCGCGGAGCGGATCCATAACCGTAAGCGTCCGCGGAGCGGATTCATAACTTCTCCGTTACGCTTCGCTCATGGCCTTCAGCAGCTTTCTCGTGGGGTCGGAGCCGTGTTCCCAGTACATGACGCCGGCGAGACCATTGTCCCGGGCGTAGCGGACCTTTTCGGCCACGCTCTCCTCGTCGTCGTAGCTGAGGAACTCCTCCTTCTCCGGATTGTACAGCCAGCGGGCGTGGGCGACGTCGTCCCGGACCGTGATCCAGCCCTTCGACTCCGGGGCGTCGGGATCGGTCATTTTCGAGATCGTCCCGTAGCCGGGTCCCCAGAAGCCGCTCTCCTTGTCCTCGGGATCGTAGCACTTCTCCCCGAAGCCCAGGTTGTCCGCGGCGGCGATGTGGGTCCAGCGGCGGGAGTAGAAGGCCGCGCCGATGACCAGCTTTTCGTCCGGTACTCCGGCCTCCCGGAACACCTTCACCGTGGAATCCACGCACATGTTGTGCACGTCCGGATGGCCGGTGGGATAGAGGGCGGTGTGGTGGCAGGCGGGAGTCCAGGCTCCGGCCATGTCGTAGGTCATGAGGGAGACGTAGTTCAGAAGCGGCACGATCTTCGGAAGCTCGATGGCGTCCACCATGTATTTTCCGGCGCCGGCGGCGATGGTGAGCATCTTCTCCGGACCCAGCGCTTCCCTGAGGGAGGCAAGCAGGGCGGTGAAGTTCTCCCGGTCGGCGGGATCGTGGTCGATTCCGGCGGATCCGATGGTGGGATATTCCCAGTCGATGTCGACGCCGTCCAGCGTCATGGCCCGGACCGCCTCCATGCAGGACGCGGTGAAGGCGGCGATGCCCTCCGGCGTCTTCGCCATGGCGGAAAACCCGCCCGCGCCCCATCCGCCGACGGAGAGCAGGATCTTCAGCTCCGGCTTTACGGCCCGCAGACGGTCGATCTCGGTCTTCGTCTCCGCCGTCCGGGGGTACCATAAGAGCCCGTCCCGGATGGTCCCGAAAGCGATGTTGATCAGGTCCAGCCGCGACGCGTCCTCCGCCGTCACGGCCTGCATGCCCCGGGCGTCTCCGGATACGTATGCGCAGAGAAACATGGGAAGACTCCTTTCCTGTTCATGTGTCGGACGCCGCCCGCCCTCTCCCTGCTTTCCGGGGAAGGGGCGGGCTTCCGTCTTCCGGCGCGGATCAGTCCTCCACGCCCATTTCCTTCAGCTTGTCCTGCAGCTTCTGAGCCGCCGCGGGATCGCCGATGTGCAGGTTGTCGTAGGCCTCCTGGGAGCTCTCGAAGGGTCTGCCGAAGCCGCTCCAGTCGAGGTTCGTGTAGATCGGGTCGGGATGGCCCACCTCGGCCTCTCTCTTCTTGATGTGGGCTTCCATCCGGGCCTTGAGGAACTCCACCACGTCGGGATTCTCGTCCGCGATGTTGTGCAGCTCGCCCGGGTCCTCGATGAGGTTGTACAGCTCCACCGGGGGCTTGAAGTGGAAGTCGGGCTCCAGGGCGACCATGAGCTTCCATTCCGGGGTCCTCCAGCCGTGCTTGCGCATCCAGGTGGCCTCGGTGAGTGATGTAGAACTCGGGCTCCTCGCGCACGCCCTCTCCGGTGATGGCGCCGGTCATGTCGCGGCCGTCGAACTTGATGCCGCAGTCGATGCCCGCGACGGAGAGGATGGTGGGCAGAATGTCCTTGGTCTGGGTGATGGTGTCCACGTGGCCCTCGTAGCCGAACTTGGAGTACTTGAAGGCGAAGGGAACCACCAGCACGTTGTCGTAGATGGAGTGATGGTCGAAGTAGCAGTCGTGGTCGTACAGGGTCTCGCCGTGGTCGGAGGTGAACACCACGATGGTGTCGTCCTCCAGGCCCAGTTCCTTCAGACGGGTCAGGATGTGGGAGATGCAGAGGTCCATGTAGGCCACGGAGGCGTCGTACTGGGCGATGATGTACTCGGCGTCGGTGCAGCCCTCCGGGAACCAGGTCAGGAAGTAGTCGCGGAAGGGCTTGAACTCGTAGACCGGCTTCAGGGACTTGTTGTTGGGATCGAATTCGTTGCCCTCGTAGAACATCCGGGTGAAGGGCTCCTTGGTGTAGTAGGGGGAGTGGGGATCCATGTGGCGCATGAAGAGGAGCCAGGGCTGATCCTGCTTGGCCAGGCGCTCCAGCTCGGGGATGGCCACCTTGTTCATCTCCTCGGCCTTGTCGGGGTTCCAGTCGGGATAGGTGATGTACTTGTCGCAGCCCCGGCAGGAGTGTCCGCCGATGTAGGTGGAGGTGTAGCCGTAGTCCCGGAGGATCTCGGGCATCGTCCGCACCGCCTCGGTCAGCCCGCCCTTATGGCGCAGGGCGACGCAGTCGGTGGAGAAGCAGTCCATGCCGGTCACCATGGAGGCGTAGCCGGGGGTGGTGGGGATGGAGGGGGAGTACATCTTGTCGAAGCAGATGCCGCCGTCCTCGATGTAGGCGTCGATGTGGGGCGTGGTGAGCCGCTTGTACCCGTAGAGGGACATGTGGTCGCTCCGGAGGGAGTCGATGCCGAAGAAGAGAATGTTCGGATATTTCTTTGCCATAAAAAACTCCTGTAAGGTAGGAAACGCTCCGCGTTTCCGAATTTCACTGATTTCCGCTTCTCTCCATAAGCTCGTGAGGGCATTCCTGCCCTCACGGCGGAGGAAGATGAAGTTTGATTCAAACTTCACGGAAAAGGGGAACGCCGACTGCGGTCGGCGGGAAGGAAGGAAACGCTTCGCGTTTCCGGAATGATGCCCCTGGGCGGGGCGGGCGTCAGGAGGGACACCATCTCATGGCCACCCACTTTCACGAAGTGAAAGTGATGCCCCATCCCGAGGGTCCCCCTTGGCCGGAGAGCGTAACTTATCCTCTCAGCTCTGTTTCTATACCTGAAAATCCATCCCATGTCCTCGCGCGGACTTTGCTTGTGCAGTCGGAACATGCGTGAAACTACGTCAAAGACGCAGTTTCACGGTTTGCTCGGGAGCCTCGCAAACAGCGATCGAAGCGCGCATTGGGCATGGGGCTGAACTTCAAGTTTTGCTGCCCTGTTTACAGACTAACTACACATTCTTTGATATTTCCGAGCCTGAACTTCATCCTCCTCTGCCGGACCGCAGGAATGCGGTCCGTGGCTGATGAAGCGATGCCGAGGTTCCGCAAAGGCATAGCCTTTGCTTCCTTATCTCGCGCCCAGCTGCTTCAGGATGGCGTTCATGTAGCCGTAGCTTTCGGCGGCGATGCGGGTGGCGTCGGTGATGTTCTGGTCGGGTCCGATGACCTCCAGGCACACGGGGCCGTCGTACTTCTGATCCACCATGGCCTTGAAGTAGCCGAAGAGGTCGATGTCGCCGCGGCCGCAGGCCTGATCCGTGGGAGCTCCCGGGGACGGACCGTTGCCCTTGCAGTCCCGGATGTGGATGTGCTTCATGGCGGAGAGCACGGCGGGCAGAGCCACGGCCGGATTCTCACCCGCGCGGTGGATGTGGGAGGGGTCCATGTCCACGCCGAAGGCCGGGGATTTGATGGTCTCCATCATGCGGAGCGTGGTGGGGGTGGAGTACACGCAGGCGCCCACGTGAGCCTTCACGCAGAGGGTGACGCCGAACTGCTCCGCGTCCTCCGCCAGAGCCTCGATCTCCTCCATCATGGGACCCCAGGTCTCCTCGATGTTCATCTGGCCGCCGGGGCCGATGTTGACGATCGGAATGCCGATCTCCGCGCAGGCCTCGAAGGCGGTGTGCAGTCTCTCCTTGTCGTGGGAAGCCACCTCGGTGGAGAGGAAGGGCAGGTCGAACTCCTGGCTGATGGCCTTCAGCTCGTCCTTCTGGGCCTTCCAGTCGGAGAGGTTCAGATGCTCGCACATGCCGCCGATGGCGGAGATTTCCACTCCGTCGTAGCCGCACTTCTTGATTGCTTCCGCCGCTTCACGGAACGATACCGTCTTGAAGAGAACGGAATTGACGCCTAATTTGATCATAGCGCTCGATCCTTTCTGTTGTGGTTTCTGAAAACGGCCGCGTACCCCGCTTGAATCCGGGATGCGCGCCGGATGGAACGGTGAAAAATCAGTTGATCCGGGAGATCAGGTTCTGGAAGGCGGCGTCGTAGTAATCCTCGGCGCGCTTCTTGATCTCCAGACAGTTGTCCTTGTTGCAGTATTCCAGGATAAAGGGCTTCTTGTCCGCGTACCGGATATAGCAGGACATGAACTTGATCCAGTCGATGTCCCCGTCGCCCACGTTGACACCGTAGGTGGCGTTGATCTTCCGGTCCTTGCCGTGCATGTAGTACAGGTCGTGCTTCAGATAGTAGAACATGCCCTCCTCGTCGGAATTGGCCAGGAAGTTGGCGGGATCCAGCATGGCGCCCAGACGGATGTGGCTCTCGGCCTCCAGCTCCTCAATGAGGGTTTTCAGCCGGCGGGGGGACGGGATGATGTCCAGCACGCAGGCCTCCAGCGCCAGATGCACGCCGCACTTCTCCGCCTCCAGGCAGATCTGGCGGATGGTCTCCTTGATGTGCTGATAGTCGGTCTCGTAGGTGTCCGCGTTGACGCCGCGGCGGCCGGGGGTGAACCCGCATTCGCTGGCCAGATAGGGGATCCCCGCCTCGGCCGCGAATTCGATATACCGCTTCGCGTATTCCACGGCCTCCCGGCGCTTCTCCTCCTCCGGATTCCGCAGGTCGGTGAACAGGCCCAGGGACGTGACGTCCACGCCGCGGGTCCGGAACTCATCCGCCGCCTCCCGGACGCGCTTCGGGGTGATCCCCTCCAGGGAACCGATGCCGTTGTAGGTCCATCCCGGCAGGTCGGACTGGACAAAGCAGAGCTCGGTGCATTTAAACCCGCCGTCCGCCATGCGCTGAGCGGTGTCGGAAATCGTCAAACCGTTGAAGGCGCGGGACGTGACGCCGATGTTGAGCATATCGGAACCTCCTGTGCGATTGGTTGAATTTGGCGATTCACAGGATCTCGCCATTGTGATTTCATTATAATATGACGAAAATGAATCGTCAAGGGGTTTCGGAAAACTTTCCGCGCTAAATTCTCGGAATCGCGGAAAAAGTCAAATCACGGTGTTCCGCGCAGTCCCCGGACAGAGGGCTCCCGGGACGCGGCGGAAGGAAAACTGCCGGGGTCCCCGCACGGGCGCCGCGGAGCGCCGGATATGTCCCGAACAGGTCCTCCGCCGCCCCATCGTGACCGGGATGCGCCGCGGATATGTCTCTGTACGTTCCGACCGTTTCTTTTTTCCTCCGTCAGCCGCGCGCAATGACCGTTTCCGAAGCCGATCATCCGCACACCGGCGCGCCGGACTCTGCGCGGGAACGGGAAATATGCGGAAATCCTGTAAAAATTGTTCTTATAACGGTAAAAAAGCCAATAAACATATTGACAAACGGGGGGAAAAAAGGTATACTGTTCTCAGACGAAATACCATACATTTTCTCAAAGGAGACCATTCATATGGCTGTTATCACCATTAAGGTGGACGAAGTCCTGAAGGATCGTTCCGCCGCCGTGCTGGATGAGCTGGGTCTGGACCTTCCCACCGCCATCCGTATGTATCTGAAATCCGTGGTCCGCGAAAACGGTCTGCCCATCAACACCAAGCTGCCCGCGCCGGCCTGCACCGCCTGCGCCGAGGCTCCCGCCGCTGAGGAAGCCCCTGCAGAAGAAGCCCCCGCCGAGGAAGCCCCCGCCGAGGAAGCTCCCGCCGAGGAAGCTCCCGCCGTTCTGCTGGACGAGGAAGCCGAGCAGGCCCTCGAGGAGGACGATCTGATCGACGACGTGGCCGCCGCAGAGGAAGCCCCCGCCGAAGAGCCCGCCGTCGTCATCGACTACGAGACCCGCGCCGGCCGCAAGGCTGTCGCCGCTCTGTTCATAGACACGATCCTCGCCGTTCCCGCCGGTCAGCTCACCCGCTGGTCCGACATGGAGGAGGCCCTGACCGCCCGCTACGGCACTGAGGTGAAGCGTCCCGCATCCGTGCGCTGGCCCGCCGTCAATCAGGACGGAGCGGAGATCCCCTACTGGCGCATCGTCGGCGAACGCGGAGCGGTCCGCGGCGACAAGATGATCGAGCAGTCCGTTCAGGAGGAGAAGCTGAAGGAAGAGGGCCACGAATTCGTTCCCGCCGGCCACGGCATTTTCTCCGGCATCAAGGTGGACGGCTACAAGGATAAGCTGGTCAAGTGGTGATCCGTCCGTAATCCGGACAGAACAACGGCAATTCACATGATAAAGGAGCCGCCGCATTTTCCCGTTTTCCGGGAGTGCGTCGGCTCCTTTTTTGTTGAGCTTGTTCTGCGCTCAGCCCTTCGCGTCGGATACCCAGATCTCGTGGTCCTCACCGTCTGCAGGGATCCGGTTCTCCGCCGGCTGAAGGCCCGCTTCGTCGGAGGTAAAGGCGATCCCTTCCCCGCCGAGGGACAGGCTGAAGGACCAGGACGACGGGACGACGTAGAGATAATCCCGCGACTCCCCGCCGAGCTGCGTGTGATAGGTCAGCGTGCGGGTGTCGGCCATGGCCCGCTCATACTCCTCCGCGAAGGGGACCGTCTCCCCGAAGGACGCCGTACAGCTCCATTCGCCCTCATATTCCCCGTACGACAGGATGCGGAGCGTCTCCTCCTCCACGGCGAAGAAGTACACCGGCCTCCGGTCGCCCGTTTCGTATGCCGCCTCCACAAGGAAGGTGACGACGCCGTTCTCCCGCTCCGCCTGAATGACGTCTCCCTCGGGGACCGATCCCGCGATGAAGAGATCGTTCCGGTAGAATTCCCCTTCGGCGTTGGTGCAGAGCGCCCTGTACTCCGGCTCCGGCAGCTCTCCTCCGGGAATGGCCGACGCCGCGACTCCCTCCTGAAGCAGGCTGAAATCCAGGTCCCCGGCGGAGCCGTAGGAGGCTTCGGTCTCCTCCCCTTCGTCGAAGAAGCTCCGGAACGTCCCGATCATGACGATCTGCTCCCCGTACCGGAAGAAGGACGTATCGCTCTCCCCGTACTCCGCTGTTTCGGAGACGGTCACCGTTCCGTACCGGGCCGTCAGATTCGTGATCCGGTTGGCCTCCGTGAGCTCGCCCCGGGAGAAGCCCAGCGTATCCCAGCCCTCTCCCTCCGGCACGTCCACGGGCAGGTTCGCCTCGTCCCGCACCCAGAGGGTCGTGCCGCCCGTTCCGGGGGAGACCGTGAAGGAATCGCCCCCGGGCACGGAATACTCGCCGCTGACCATCCAGCCCTCCGCGGCCCATACGTCCATCCTCCACTCCTCGGGCAGGACGAACTCCGCGCCCTCCGTGCCGGTCTCCGTGATAAAGTCGAAGGAAACGGTCCGGGTGCCCTCCCAGGCGTCGAGGCTTTCTTTCCCGATCCGCTTCCCGTCAAAGGCCACGGTCAGGCCGTCGGCGTAATGCTCGCCGTACATGTCGTACTCCCATTCCAGGGAGCGGATCTCGAGGGTATCCCTGTCCACGGTGATCCGGTTGACGCAGGGCAGATCCTCCCCCGTTTCGTCCGCCATGATCTCGTTCACCAGGATCGTGACGGTCTCCCCGTCCGAGGCGATGACCCGCGGCTCCTCCGTCACGTATCCCGGCAGATAGTCCGTCAGGAAGGAGGAGGGGTCCGTCGTTACCAGGCCGCCGCCGGCCGCGGAGGGGGACAGCCAGAAGGTCACGGTCACCGGCTCCTCCGGATGGACCTCGAAGTCCAGTCCCCTGTACCAGCCGCCCCGATACACCCCGGTCATGGGCTCCCCGTCGTCCCATCCGGCATAGGTGACGGTGTTGACGTAACAGTACGCCAGCTCCCCGTCCTTCATCCAGAAGCAATTGACCGAGGTGCTGTCCTCTCCGGGGATCCGGGTCACCGTCACCGTCTCGTGGGAGGCCAGCAGAGCCCGGATGTCGTTCCGCTCGGTCAGGTCCTCCAGCGTGAAGTCCGGAACGGTTCCGTCCGGCTCAGGGAAAGCGGGATCCGGTTCCGGGGAAGCGGGATCCGGTTCGTTCGTCTCCGGAGCAGCCACGGCGGGCAGATCCGGGGAGTCCGTTTCGGGACCGTTCTCCGTGCCGATCTGTTGGATTTTGAGGCATCCCGCCGCCGTCAGCAGAAGAAGTGCCGCCGCCCAGGCGGATACGGTCTTTGCGTGTCGTTTCATAATCTACCGTCCATTCAAAAATACTGCCGCATCGTGTATTCCCACCATGCAGGATCGTGCGGACACACCCCGGTATCAGTCCTTCCCGTGCAGGTACGCCTCGAACCGGGCGATGTCCTCCGTTTTCCCGACGACGGCCAGGGTGTCGTTCTCCGAGACCTTCGTCTGGGGCGTGATGGAGATGTTGACCTCCCCGCCCCGGCGGATGGCGATGATGTTCAGGCCCCACTTCTGGCGCACGTTCAGCTCCAGCACCGTGCGGCCGTCCACCCGGGGCGTCAGGGTCAGCTCCATGATGTCCACCGTGTCGGAGAGGCTGATGTACTCGAGGATGTGGGGGGAGGCCAGCTTTCCGGCGGTTCGGAGGGCCATGTCCCGCTCGGGGTAGATGACCTCCGCGCCCAGCCGGGTCAGGACCTCGCCCTGCTCCTCGCTGGTGGCCTTGGCGATGACCCGCTTCACCCCCAGCTTCATGACGTTGAGGGTGGTAAGGATGGAGACGTCGATCTTCGCGCCGATGCCGATGACCGCCACGTCCGCCCCGCCCACGCCGCAGGCCGCCAGGTTTTCCGCCTTCAGGGCGTCTGTGACGAAGGCGTTGTCGGTGAATTCCGCGGCCCGGTTGATGATCTCCCGGTCCCGGTCCACCGCCAGCACGTCCTTGCCCCGCTTCGCCAGCTCCTCGGCCAGGGCGAACCCGAAGCGCCCCAGCCCGATGACGGCGTAGAGCTGTTCGTCTTTCTGAATCTTTTTCGGCATATTCGGATACCTCGTGTGGGATGGATTTATAATCGCGCGGGGGTGAGAGGGAGGCTGCATTGCGTGCGTATCGGCTCCTTCCCGGAGGGACTGAGGGAGAGTCTTCCGGTGCTGTGAGAAGCCATAATGTGACTCTCCTTCCGTCACGGCCAGGCCGCGCCGCCTCCCTCTGAGCGGGAAGCATGACCGGATTACCCGATGGGCAGCTCCTCCTCGGCTCTCGACACGGCGGCGGGCTTTTTCGTGTTCAGCAGGGTGGCTACGGAGAGCGGTCCCAGACGTCCCACGTACATGGTCAGCATCAGAAGGACCTTCGACGGGACGGACAGAAGGGGCGTCACGCCGGTGGACAGGCCCGTGGTGCCGAGGCCTGAGAATTCCTCGAACAAGAGATCCCGCAGGGGAAGCTCAGGCTCCAGCAGGCACAGCGCGGCCGTCATGACGATCCCCCAGGCGAAGCCAAGTCCGATGATGACCGACGCCCGGTGCAGGGTCTCGTCCTTCAGCTTCCGGCCGAACGCGGACGCCTCCTCCCCCGTGGCCGCGGAACGGAGGGATTTGACGAACACGAAGGCCGTGGTGGTCTTCATGCCGCCGCCGGTGGAGCCGGGATTGGCCCCGATGAACATCAGGACGCACATGACGAGGATCCCGGCGTTGGAGAAGCCCCCCAAAGGATAGGTGGCGAATCCCGCGGTCCGGGCGGTGACGCTGGCGAACACGGCCCCCATCCAGGTGATGCGTCCCCCCTCCGTCAGCTTCACGAGGAGGGCTCCCCCGGCGGTGAGGACCACGGTCATCAGAAGGACCACCTTCGTGTGCAGGGTGAAGCGCTCCCCCTTTTTGTGAAGCAGAAGCTCCCTGAGGACGAAGAAGCCCAGCCCGCCCAAAAGGATCAGCAGGCAGGTGACCAGGTTGAACCAGACGTCCCCGGCGTAGAAGCAGACGCTGTCTCCCCGGCCCAGGGCGTCGAAGCCCCCGTTGTTGAAGGACGCTATGGAATGGAATACCGACAGCCACAGGGCGCGGCCGAAGGAATAGTCCCGCAGAAAGACCGGCAGGGACAAAACGACCCCCGCGGCCTCCAGGGTGAAGTCCATCAGCACCACCGCCCGGATCAGGGGCTTGATGCCGTCCCAGGTGGGCATGTTCAGGGCTTCCTTCACCAGATTGTTCTCCCGCTGGTTCAGCCGTCCGCCCAGAAGCGCCACGAGACCCGCGCCCAGCGTGGTGATGCCCAGCCCGCCGATCTGGATCAGCACGGCGATGACGGCCTGTCCGAAGAGGGAGTAGGCCGCGCCGGTGTCCACGGTGACCAGTCCCGTGACGCAGACCGCGGATACGGCGGAAAACAGCGCGTCAAGCGGCGTCACCGGCACCCTCCCGCTGTGGGAGAGGGGCAGGCACAGCAGGACGGCTCCCACGAGGATCACGGAGAGAAAGCCCAGGGCGATGAGCCGGCCGGGAGAGACGCGGATCCGCCGGTTTCCCGCTCTTTTCCGGTTTCCGCCGCCCGATCCGTTCC
>CACYWX010000110.1 GCA_902778205.1 uncultured Ruminococcus sp.
TTGTTTTTCCTCACGAAAGGAGGATTCCATGATCATCGCCATTTCGGGCGCGTCGGGGTCCGGAAAATCCACCCTGGCGGCGGCCCTTGCGGAGCGGTTCGGAAAGGACGGAAAGAGGGTCCTCACCGTGTCCTCCGACAAATACTTCAAAAAGGACCTGCCGAGGATGGTCTCCCCCTCGGACGGGCGGGAATATCCCGACTGGAACCACCCGGATTCCTTTGACGCGGACGCCATGCTCCGGGATCTGACGGCGGCCCGGGATTCCGGCGACTGGGACGTCATCCTCTTCGAGGGCGTCACGATCTTCTGCCATCCTGCCCTGCGGGACCTGGCGGACGCGAGGCTCTGGGTCAACGCCTCCATCGAGACCCGCATCGCCCGCCGCATTGCCCGGAACGTGGTGACGAAGGGGCAGACGGTGGAGTTCATCGCCGACTACTACCTCCGCTGCGCCCGGTACCGGGAAAAGCAGTACAGCATCCCCTCCCGCGTCTACGCCGATTTCACCGTGGAGAACGAATACGCCTTCGAACCGGAGGAAGTGTACGAAAAGCTCCTCCCCTTCGCTCATCCGGATGACTGAACCGACAATCATTTCCGAAAGGATTTCCAGATTATGAAAAAAGAACTCCCCAAGACCTATTCCCCCTCGTCCTTTGAGGGGCGCATCTATCAGGAATGGTGCGAAAAGGGGCTCTTCACCCCGAAGATCGACAAGAGAAAGCCCCATTACTCCATCGTCATTCCCCCGCCGAACATCACCGGCCAGCTCCACATGGGCCACGCCCTGGACAACACCCTGCAGGACATCCTGATCCGCTACAAGCGCATGAAGGGCTTCTCCACCCTCTGGCTCCCCGGCACGGACCACGCCTCCATCGCCACCGAGGCCAAGATCGTGGAGGCCATGCGGAAGGAAGGACTCACCAAGGAGGACCTGGGCCGGGAGAAATTCCTGGAACGGGCCTGGGACTGGCGCGCAAAGTACGGCGGCCGCATCATCGAGCAGCTGAAGAAGATGGGCTCCTCCTGCGACTGGACCCGCGAGCGCTTCACCCTGGATGAGGGATGCTCCCGGGCGGTGCGGAAGGTGTTCCAGCAGCTCTACGACGAGGGGCTGATCTACCGCGGCGAGCGCATCATCAACTGGTGTCCTCACTGCAAAACCTCCATCTCCAACGCCGAGGTCAACTACGAGGAGCAGGACGGCCACTTCTGGCACATCCGCTATCCCTTCGTGGGCGGCGGCGGGTATCTGGAGGTTGCCACCACCCGTCCGGAGACCATGCTGGGCGATACCGCCGTGGCGGTCAACCCGAACGACGAGCGGTACAAGCACCTCATCGGCCAGTATCTGGAGCTGCCCCTGGTGGGACGCCGGATCCCCGTGGTGGGCGACGAGCACGCCCAGCTAGACAAGGGAACCGGCTGCGTGAAGATCACCCCCGCCCACGACCCCAACGACTTCGAGGTGGGCCGCCGGTGCAGGCTCCCCATGGAGGTCATGCTGACCCCCGACGCAAAGATCACCGCCAACTACCCGAAGTACGCCGGCATGGACCGCTACGAGGCGCGCAAGGCTATTGTGAAGGATCTGGAGGCCGGCGGATACCTCTGCGGCATCGAGCCCCTGAAGCACGAGGTCGGCACCTGCTACCGCTGCGGCACCACCATCGAGCCCATGGTCAGCCTCCAGTGGTTCGTCCGCATGGAGCCTCTGGCAAAGCCCGCCATTGAAGCGGTCCGCGACGGCAGGATCAAGTTCGTCCCCGAGCGGTTCGACAAGAACTACTTCCACTGGATGGAGAACACCCAGGACTGGTGCATCTCCCGCCAGCTCTGGTGGGGCCACCGGATTCCCGCCTACTACTGCGACGACTGCGGCAAAACCGTGGTGTCCGCGGAGGCCGTGGAGGTCTGCCCGGACTGCGGCGGCCACATGACCCAGGATCCCGACACCCTTGACACCTGGTTCTCCTCCGCCCTCTGGCCCTTCTCCACCATGGGATGGCCGGACAAGACCGAGGATCTCGACTACTTCTACCCCACCAACACCCTGGTGACCGGCTACGACATCATCACCTTCTGGGTCTCCCGCATGATCTTCTCCGCCCTGCACTACACGAATACCATCCCCTTCGACACGGTGCTGATCCACGGTCTGGTCCGCGACGCCCAGGGCCGGAAGATGTCCAAGTCCCTGGGCAACGGCATCGATCCGCTGGAGATCATCGACAAGTACGGCGCGGACGCCCTCCGGTTCGCTCTGGCCACCGGCAACAGCCCCGGAAACGACATGCGCTTCTCCGACGAAAAGATCGAGGCGGCCCGGAACTTCGCCAACAAGCTCTGGAACGCGGCGCGCTTCGTCATGATGAACCTCACCATCGAATCCATCGAGACCCCGGATCCGGCGAAGCTGGCCCACGAGGACAAGTGGATCCTCACGAAATTCGAGGAATGCGTGGCCTCCGTCACCTCCAACCTCGACAAGTACGAGATCGGCGTGGCCCTGTCCTCCATCTATGACTTCGTCTGGGATGTGTACTGCGACTGGTATATCGAGCTGTCCAAGCCCTCCGTGTCCGCGGGCGGCGAACGGTCGGCGGTGGCCCAGAACGTGCTGGCCTTCGTCCTGAGAGAAACGCTGAAGCTGCTCCATCCCTTCATGCCCTTCATCACCGAGGAGATCTATCAGGGTCTGCCGGGCGAAGAGGGCAGCATCATGGTGAAGGACTTCCCGGAGTACCGGGAGGACTTCGTGTTCCCGGAGGAGAGCGAGAGCCTCGCCCGGGTCATCGACGCCATCCGCGCCATCCGCACCCGCCGGAACGAGATGAACGTCCCTCCGTCCCGGAAGGCCAAGGTCGTGGTGGAGACCCGGTTCCCCGCCTCCTTCGCCGACGCCGGAGCCTTCTTCGAGCGTCTGGCCTCCGCCTCCTCCCTTGAGGTGGTGACCGAATACGCCGAGGAAGGGGACCAGGCAGTGCGCATCGTCACGGACGCCGCCACGGTCCACATCCCGCTGGCCGACATCATCGACTTCGAGGCCGAACGGAAGCGTCTGGCCGCGGATCTGGAGAAGGTGGACGGCGAGATCGCCCGGGCCGAGGGAAAGCTGGCCAACGAGAGCTTTGTCAGCCGTGCCCCCGAGAAGGTCGTGAACGCCGAACGGGAAAAGCTGGCGAAGAACCGTGAGAAGCGGGAGGGCATCCTCAGCGCCATCGCGAAGCTGGGCTGACGCGGATATGCTGACTCTTCCGAAAATCATCGTCACCCCCAAGGGGGAGGCGCATCTGAGGGGCGGCCATCCGTGGCTGTTCGAGGGGGAGGTCGTCCGGATCCTCGGCGGAGACTCCCCCGTCCTCTCCGGAAGCGGGATCCCCGAGGACGGCGGGCTGGTCCACGTGTTCTCCGGGAAGGACCGCTTCCTCGGAACGGGATTTTACAACAGCCACTCGAAGATCCGGGTCCGCCTGATCTCCGAAAACGCCAACGACCGCTTTGACGAGGCGTTCTGGAGACGGCGGGTGCGCTATGCCCTGGACTACCGCCGGACGGTCCTGGGGGGAATCCTTCAGCCGGGCCTCTCCGACTCCTGCCGTCTCATCCACGGGGAGGCGGACCGCTTTCCCGGCCTGACGGTGGATCTCTTCCGGGACACCCTCTCCGTGGAATGCCTGTGCCTGGGCATGTCCCGGGTGCTGGACACCGTCCTCACCGCCCTGGTGGAATTCCTCCCGGATTACGGAGTCAGGATCGGCACGGTCTGCCTCCGGAACGAGGGGGATCTGCGCCTGAAGGAGGGCATGGAGCGGGAAAAGGGCTTCTGGAACGGCATGGCGGAGCATGAGGACGGTCACTGCGAGATCCTCGAGAACGACATCCGCTACGACGTGGATTTTCTCGAGGGGCAGAAGACCGGCTTCTTTCTGGACCAGAAGTTCAACCGCCTGGCCGCCGCGAAGATCGCCTTCGGACGGCGGGTGCTGGACTGCTTCACCCACACGGGGGCCTTCGCCCTGAACTGCGTCCGGGCCGGAGCGGAGCACGTGACCGCCGTGGACATCTCCGCCTCCGCCATCGAGCAGACCGGAAAAAACGCGGCGCTGAACGGCGTCGGGGAGGACCGGCTGGACCTGGTCACGGCGGACGTATTCGAGCTGCTGACCGCCATGGTGAACGAAAAGCGGTCCGACTACGGCATGATCATCCTGGATCCCCCGGCCTTTACAAAATCCTCCGCCACCGTGAAGGACGCTTACCGGGGCTACAAGGACATCAACTACCGGGCCATGCGGATCCTCCCCCGGGGCGGATACCTGGCCACGGCGTCCTGCTCCCACTTCATGACGCGGCCCCTGTTCGAGAAGATGCTGGACGAGGCCGCCTCCGACGCGGGGGTATCCCTGAGGCAGATCGAGGCCAGAGCCGCCGCGCCGGACCATCCCTATCTCCGGAATGTTCCGGAGACGGACTATCTGAAGTTTTACCTGTTCCAGGTAGTATAGGAAGAAACGCTTCGCGTTTCCGGATTCTCAGCATCACTTCATCAGCCACGTCGGGACATTCCTGTCCCGACTGCGGAGAAGGGTGAAGTTCAGCCTTAACTTCATGAAGGGAACGCCGACTGCGGTCGGCGGAGAGGAAACAAACGCTGCGCGTTTGGGAACGAATAATGTCCCTGCGCGGGGCGGGCGGCACGAGGGACACCATCTCAGGCCGAAGGTGCCCCTCGTGCGGGTCCCCCTTGGCCCTATGGCATAACCTGACAGCTCGCCCCTGCATCCGAAACTGACATTCATCCCCTGTCCTCGCGCGGGCTGGTGGAGTCAGCCAAAACATGCGTGGAACAAGTTCCACGGTTTTCTCGGGAGCCTCGAAAACAGCGATCAAAACGCGCATTGACAGAGGCGCGGGGGAGTGAAGCGAAACATATGTTTCTCCACGCGGCTTGAAGAGAGTGCAGAATCGCATCACAGAAAAACCAATCACATTTTTGTCCGAAAGGAGGCCCCATCATGTCCGACGGAAAGAAATCCCTGGCGCGGTCCGCCGTGCTGATGGGGTTCATCATTCTCTTTTCCAAGGCGCTGGGATTATACCGGGACATTCTGGTGGCCTCGGCCTACGGCTCCTCCGCGGCGGGGGTGGCCTACGAAACCGCCTCCAAGCTGCCCGTCACAATCTTCGATTTCGTGCTGGGAGGGGTGGTGACGGCGGCGTTTATTCCGGTCTACAACGCGCTGGCGGTGCAGAAGGGAAAAGAAGAAGCCCTCCGCTTCTGTCAGTCCTACGTGAACCTGATCCTGCTCCTGACGGTGGCGCTGACCGCTTTGGGAGAGCTCTTCGCTCCGCAGCTGGTGCGGTTCATGGCCCCGGATCTGGCCGCAGACACCGCCGCGCTGGCGACCAGGCTGACCAGGGTCATGTTCCCCATGGTGATCTTCGTGGGGCTGGCCTTCTCCTTCGTGGGCTTTCTGCAGTCCGAAGGGGAATACAACATCCCGGCCCTGATCTCCCTGGTGTCCAACCTCATCATGGCGGGATACCTGCTCCTCCTCAACGGGCGGTTCGGGGTATACGGCCTCGCCGCCGCCATGCTGATCGGGTGGCTCGCCCAGGCGGCGGTCCAGATCCCATCGGCGGTGAAGCGCGGCTTCCGGTACCGTCCGACGGCTCCCCTGAACACGCCGGAGATCGGACGGGCAGCGAAAAATACGGTTCCCATCCTCATCGCCACCTGGACCACGCCGGTCTGCGCCCTCATCAACACGCGGCTGGCCTCCGGCATCGAGGACGGGCGGGCCATCATCGCGCTGGGATACGCCAACCGGCTCTATCTCATCATCGTGGGGCTCTTCTCCTTCGTGGCCACCAATCTGCTGTTCCCCTACTTCGCCCGGGCGGCGGCCTCGGGGAACGCGGAGGAGAGCGACCGGCTGACCCGGACCTCCCTCCGGACGCTCTGCTTTATCATCGCGCCCATTGCCGCGGGCGTCGCGGTTCTGTCGGTGCCCTTCGTGGGCCTGATCTACGAGCGGGGCGTGTTCACCGAGCGTGATACGGTCATGACGGCGGCGGCCCTGTCCATGTACGCGGCGGGCATGCTGTTCTCCGCCTGCGGAGAGGTGCTGACCAAGGCGTTCTTCGCGGCGGAAAAGACAAAGCTGCCCATGACCGCCTCCCTCGTCTCCCTGCTCTTCAACGCCGCGGCGGTCTACGGAGCCCGGGCGTTGCTGGGAGAGCGGTTCGGCGTGGGGACCGTGGCCCTCATGACCGCCCTGGCCGCCGGGTTGAACATGGGCGTGAATCTGGTCTTCGCCTACCGCCGGGGCATGATCACCCTGAGCGCGGCGGGCTGGCTGGACGCGGGAAAATCCGTGTTGTCGGCCCTCTGCATGGGAGCGGCGGTATGGTTCGTGTACGGACGGTGCGGCGCGGCTGGGTTGGGACGGCTTTCCGCCTTCGCCGTGTCGGTCCTCGCCGGGGTCCTGGTTTACGCCGTGTGCGCCCTGCTTCTCGGCAGCGCGGAGATGCGGGGACTCGCCGGGGCGGTGAGGGAGAAGCGGAACGGAAAGAAGGCATCGGGGAAAGGGGGAGAATCCCATGATTAAAATCCTGAACGTACTGACGGACTCCAACATCGGCGGCGCGGGCAGACTGCTGGTGAACTACCTGCACAACTTCGACCGGACGCGCTTCGACTCCGCGGTGGTCCTGCCGAAGGATTCCCGTCTGATCCCCGCGGTCCGGGCCGAGGGCTACGACGTGATCGAGACGGAATACGGCCGGGACAAAAGCTGGGACCGCCGGGCCGTGGGAGAGCTGCGCCGGATCATCCGGGACTATCGGCCGGACATCGTCCACACCCACTCCTCCCTCTCCGCCCGGGTCGCGGCCTGGCAGTGCGGCGTTCCGGCCCGGTTCTACACCCGACACTGCGCCTTCGAGCCCTCCCGGAAGCTGACGACCTTCCCGGGAAAGCAGCTGAACGGGCTCATGAACCGGGTCCTCTCCACGGACATCGTGGCCGTGGCGGAGGCGGCGAAGCAGAACCTCACCGACACCGGCGTCCCGGAGAAGCTCATCACCGTCATCATCAACGGCGTGGAACCCCTCCGGGAGACCTCGCCGGAGGAGAACGACGCCCTGCGGAACGAGCTGGGCATCGGGCGGGAGGATTTCGTCTGCGGCATCGTGGCGCGGCTGGAGGACTACAAGGGCCACTCCTACCTGCTGGAATCGGCGAAAACCGTTCTCGCCTCCCATCCCGGCGCGGTCTTTCTCATCGTGGGGGAGGGCACGGAGCGGGAGCGGCTGGAGAAGCAGGCGGCGGAATCCGGCATCGCGGGACAGGTGATCTTCACGGGCTTCTGCGACGACGTGGCGCCTTACTACGGCATCATGGACCTGAACCTCAACTGCTCGTGGGGCACGGAGACCTCCTCCCTGGCCCTGTCCGAGGGCATGAGCGTGGGAGTTCCCGCCGTGGCCACCACCTACGGAGGCAATCCCTATATGATCACCGACGGCGTCAACGGCCTGCTGGTGCCGGAGAAGGACGCCCCCGCCATGGCGGACGCCATTCTGAGGATCATGGACGATCCGGATCTGCTGAAGCGGCTGTCCGACGGAGCGCGGCGGCTGTACCGGGAAAAATTCACGGCAAGGGCCATGACGGAGCAGCTGGAGGCGCTGTACGAGGCAGCATACGCGAGAAGCGGTGGAAGCGGGAAAGAATAATCCGTTTTCCCCTTGCATATTGGGTAAAGGAGTGGTATAATAGCGGAGGATCGGTTCGGGAAACGGAACCATTCCGAATACGCATTCCGGAGACAGATATGGCCAGAGAAAAAAAGGAAAAAGAATTCCGGCGCGTCAAGACCATCCCCCCCATGGCGGCGGTGGTTCCCTTCATCATGGTGAACCGCACCGGCTCCCAGAACTTCATCCGGGACTCCTTTGACGTGGACAAGCTGGAGCAGTATATCAAGGAGAAAAAGGCGGAGGGCATGACCGACATCTCCATGATGCACGTCATGATCGCCGCTTACGTGCGCCTGGTGTCCCAGCGGCCCGCCCTGAACCGCTTCATCCGCGGTCAGCGGGTCTGGACCAGAAAGCACGTGGAGGTCTCCCTCTCCATCAAAAAGGAGATGACCCTGGAATCCCCCGACACCTGCGTGAAGGCCCTGATCCCGCCCGACGCCACCATGCGGGAGGTCTACGACGCCGTCAACCGGGAGATCGTCGACTACCGGAACGATCCCGGCGGAGACTTCGACAACGTGGCGGCCTTCATCAACCATTTTCCCGCCCTGTTCTTCAAGTTCTTCGTGTGGACCATGAAGACCCTGGACTATTTCGGATTCATGCCGAAGCTCATCGCCCGGGTCAGCCCTTTCCACTGCTCCTATTTCATCACCTCCATGGGGTCCCTGGGGATCCCGCCCATTTACCACCATCTCTACGACTTCGGCACCTGCCCGGTGTTCTTCGCCTTCGGAGCCAAGCGGCGGGTCTACGAGCCCGAGGCCGACGGCGCCATCAAGCGGAAGGGGTATCTGGACTTCACCTTCGTGCTGGACGAACGCATCTGCGACGGCTACTATTATGCCTCCGCCCTGCGCCAGCTCAAGCTCATCGTCCGCAATCCCTGGCAGCTGGACGCGCCGCCGGAAAACGTGGTGGAGGATATTCCGTAATAACGGCACAGTCAAAGGACGGACAGCGCGGACTGCCCGTCCCTTTTCATCTCCTCCGGCGTGGGATTTTCTTCCGGTCGGGGGACTTTTTTCGTTTTCGCTCTTGCGCATTGACGGTTTTTCGTGTATAATAGAGGCAGGACGTTGCGTACAATCCCATCATGATCATCAAGGCAGTCAAATTCAGAAAGAACGGCTTCTACTCCCAGCCCTTCGCCTTCGGCGGCGAGGAGGGACCGGACAAATTCGATCCGAACATCCGGTACCGCGGCAGCCTGCAGAACTATCTGATCGACACCGGGGACGAGGTGATCCTGGTGGACACCGGCCTGCCCGCCGGAACGCCGGAGGAGTCGCCGGACGAGAGCACCCCCGCCTTCACCGGCCGCGACATCTGCACCTACATGGAGGCCTTCGCGACGCTGGGCTACAAGCCGGAGCAGGTGACGAAGATCCTTCTAACCCACAAGCACGCGGACCATTCCGGCGAGCTGAAATCCTTCCCCTCCGCGAAGATCTACGTGAACGAGGACGAGGTCTCCGCTGCCGAGCTGCAGGGGCTGGCCAACATCGTCCCCGTCTCCTTCACGGACGGCGCGTACTACGAATTCCCGGAGAGTCAGAAAATCTGCCCCGGCGTCACCCTCATCCGAGCCAAGGGCCACACGAACGGCAACAGCATCGTGGTGGCGGAAGACGGCGGCCTCTTCTACATGCTCCACGGCGACATCACCTACGTGGATGAGGCCCTGTACGAGAACAAGCTCTCCGTGGTCTACGAGGATCTCCCCGCCGCCCGCGAAACCCTGGACCGGGTCCGCGCTTTCATCCGGAACCGCCCCACGGTGTACTGCGGCACCCACACGCCCCAGGGCTATGAAAGCCTGGAGGCCAAGCGCGTCATGGATCTGGACCACCCGGTCGAAACCTTCTTCGAGGAGTTCGACTTCACGAAGAAGGAGGCCACCGGCCGGTATATCTGCTCGATCTGCGGATACGTGTACGATCCCGCGGAGCACGACGGCGTCGCCTTCGAGGATCTCCCCGCCGACTGGAAATGCCCCCGCTGCAGGCAGCCCAAGGAGAAGTTCAACCGGGCCTGAGCGGGATTGATACTAAATTCACTCTAAAATCATCCAAAGTTTTTGATCGACCTTTTTACAAAAAGGTCGCAGGGTGTCGGGGCAGCGCCCTGACCCGAGGTCCGCAGACCTCGGAACACCCAGGACTTCCAGAGAGTTCCTTTTTTGGTTCTTTTCTCCTCGATAAAGGAGAAAAGAACAACGTCGAGCTTTGTCTTTGACATGATTTAGAGGAAAATCAGTATGAAACGCCCGGAATCCGGATTTTCACAACGGAACAAAACGCCCGTCCCTTTTTTCGGGATCGGGCGTTTTTCATTGTCCTTCGATGCTCCCAATGGCGCGGCTTATTTCTTCATGAGCCCGACGCCGGCGTTCCAGGCCTGACCCGCCCGTTCGCCGGTGACGTAGTAGCCGTTCGTGAACTGGTCGAACATCAGCGCGTTCAGCTTCTCGGGCGCGATCCGTCCCTTTTCGTCCAGGACCGCCTCCTCCGCCTTCACGTTCACGATCCGTCCCACGATGCCGGAGACGTGGGCGGTCTTCTGGAACTCCAGAAGCTCGCATTCCATGGTCACGGGGAATTCCTCGATCACGGGGGCGTGGACCAGGCCGCTCTTTACAGCGTGATACCCGGTGCGCTCGAACTTGTCGTCCATCTTGTTGCCGGAGGCGATGCCGAAGAAATCCGCGGCCTCCATGTGGGCCCGGTCCGCCAGAGCGACGGTGAACGCGCCGCTGGCTTTGATGTTCAGCCAGGTCTTCTTCCCCTCTCCGATGAAGAGGATGATCTTGTCATCGTCGCAGATCTGCCCCCAGGCCGCGTTCATGACGTTGACCTTTTCGTTTTCGTCGTAAGCCGCCACCATCAGCACCGGCATGGGGTACACGGCGGGGACAACGCCCAGATCCTTTTTCATACTGTCAGTCTCCTTTGCGTGATGCGCGGGAGGTTTTATCCCGCTTTGTCTCCCATTATACCGGAAACCGGCCGGAAAAGCAAGACCGGATGCCGTCACACGCCGGGGCGGACGTAATACTCCGGCTCTCCGGACGCCGCGTCCATGATCCATTCCGAACCGCCGTACTCGTCGTCCATGAGCCGCCCGCTGATTCCCCGGGCCATGAATTCCTCCGCCAGCGCCCTGCCGTCCGCATCGAAGTCCCGGAAATTGACCTGAATCACCGCCTCCGCCCGGGAGAAGAACGCCGTCCATTCCTCCGCCGTGTCCGGAACGGCGTTCAGCTCGGCCTCCTCCGCGTCGATATAGTCCCCCGGCTCCAGGGAGAACAACGGATTGCCCCCGGGGACCAGCGCGTCTGCGGCTTCCTGCAGATACGCCAGTCCCGCCGCGCAGAGAGGGGATTCCAAAAACCGGCGCCGCTTTTCCTGGTATGCCCGTCCCTCTTCTCCCATCTCCGCGATGAGCTTCTGCCTCTCCTCCTCCGTCAGCTCTCCGCCGCGGCATCCCGGCAGAAACGCGAGAACCGCCAGCGCCGCCAGCGTCAGAGCGGTTCCACTTCCCTTCTTCACGTCGTCCTCTCCTTTCTCCGTCTTTCATTGAATGTGACTCTGATCCCGATTATAGCAGGAATTCCGCATGCGCTCAACGGATGACATGATTTTGTCACTGACAGCTTCCGTGTCATCATGCCGGAGCCCTTGCAAACCCTCCGGCTGTGTGGTACACTCAGGACAGATTCGTGCCGCACGACGGATGGAGCAGAAACGGAGGACGGGATATGTTCGCGGAAAGACTGAAGGAAGTCATGGAAACCGTGGAGGTCACCGCGGCGGATCTGGCCAGGGCGTCGGGCAGGGATCCCTCCGGCATCAGCCGTCTGTGCAGCGGAGCGCGGGTCCCCTCCCGGAACGGACAGGCGGCGCGGCGTCTGGCGGAGGAGCTGTATCTGTGCGCGGACGAGAACGGAACGGTTCCCGGACTCCGCGCCCTGATCGGATACGAAGGCCGGGAGGACTCCGGTTCCGCGGAGGAGCTGACGGACCGGCTGACGGTCTGGCTGTTCGGCGGGCAGGAGGACAAAAGCGCCCCGGCCCGTCCGTCGAGACCCGCCGCTTCTCCCGCGGGGGTGCGGTTCCGCTCCTTCGGGGAGAAATTCAGCGCGCTCATGAATCTGGCGGACCTCTCCAACGTGCGGATGGGAAAGCTCACCAACCTGGACGCCTCCTACATCAGCCGGTTCCGGAGCGGTCTCCGCCAGCCAAACCCGAATTCCCCCGTGGCGGACTCCCTGTGCGCGGTTCTTCTGCGCCGGATCCGGATGCGGAAGGAGGAGGACACCCTCGCCGCGCTCATGAAGACGGAGCTCCCCGCCGGCAGTACGGAAGCCCTGATCGTCCTGCGGGACTGGCTCCTCGGCGGAGACGTCCCGGACGACAGCCCCGCGGCGGAAAACCTTCTCGAAAACATCGACCGGTACGCGCCGGAGCCCCTGACCGGACTGATCCCTTGGGAGGACGCCGCTCCGGCCCCGGAGGAGGAGGGAGAAGCCGTCCTTTTCGATCAGAGCGGACTGCGGGAGGCGGTGCTCCGGTTTCTCGGCTCCGTGCTTCGGAGGGGAGGGCGGGAGCTGCTGCTGTACTCCGATCTGACCATGGACTGGATGGTGGGGGATCCCGTCTTCCGGCTGAAATGGGCGTCCCTCATGTTCGAATGCGTGAGGCGGGGCGTGCGGATCAAGATCATCCACAATCTGGACCGGGATCCCGGGGAGATGACCGCCGCCATCACGAACTGGCTCCCCCTCTATATGTCCGGCATGATCGAGTCCTTCTGCTGCCGGAGGGTGAGGGACAGCCGCTTCACCCACACCCTGTTCCTCTGTCCGGGGTTGGCCTGCGTCGAGGGCTCCAATGCCGCCGCGCTGGGAGAGGAGGGCGTCTTCCGGTACCACACGGATCCCCGCCTGCTGGACCTCAGCCGGCGCGCCTTCGACGGACTGCTGGCCGAATCCGGATCCCTTCTCCGGATCGCGGGAGAGGCGGAGGACGTGATCCCGGCGGAGAGCTCCGGCGTGACGGTCCTCGGCGCGACGCTGTCACTGGCCACCATGCCGGCGCACGTGCTGTCCTCCATGCTGGCCCGGTGCGGAGCGGACGAGGAGGTTGCCCGGGCGGCGGAGGAGCTGAGGCGGAGGCGGGCGGAGCGGCTTGAGGAGACGGCTGAGCGGAGCTTCGTCCACGAATGCATCCCCACGGCGGAGGACGACGCGCTGTTCGGGGGAGGGATCCCCGCGGATCTTCCTGCCGGATTGTTTCCGGCAACCGGATTGTTTCCGGAGGGCTTTCCCGCCTACACGCCCCAGGAATATGCCGAACACGTGCGGAACATCATCCGGCTGTCGGAGCTCCATCCGAACTACCGCATCTGTCCCCTTCCGGACGCGCCCTTCGCCAACACCCGGATCGTTCTGACCGAGGACTGCGCGGCGGTGACCCGTCTGAGACAGCCCTGCGTCACCTTCGTCCTGTCCCATCCCGACCTCTGCTCCGCCTTTCTCCGGTACGCGGGCCGTCTGAAGGAGCAGTACCGCCGGGACCGGATCACGCTGAAGCGCATGCTGGAGCGGTATCTGTGAAGCTACGCGCACAAAAAGGACCCGATCCGCGTCAGGTCCTTTTGTCGTATATCCTGTTTTCCTCAGTCCTTCAGAAGCCCGCAGACCATCTCCAGATTTTTGATAATCTCCAGGTGCTGGGGACATTTCTCCTCGCAGGCGCCGCATCCGAGGCAGTCGTCGAAGGTCTTGCCGCCGCGCCGCACGTAGTCCCGCCACATGTTCTTCGCGTGGTCCTTCAGGCCGTAGACGTTGTAGTAGGTGTACATCTCGAAGATCCGCGGGATGTCGATGCCCGAGGTGCAGGGCTGACAGTAGCGGCATCCGGTGCAGTACAGCTCGGAGAACTTTTTGATCTCCTCCATGGCCCTGCCCAGCTGCTCCCACTCCTCCGCGGAGAAGGCGCTGTCGTCGGAGGCGATCTTCACGTTCTGCTTCACCATGTCGATGGTCTGCATGCCGGAGAGCGCGCAGCACAGATCCGGGTTGCCCAGGCAGAAGCGGAAGGCCAGCTCGTAGGTGGCGATGGATTCCTTGCCGGTGAGCTTGGCGTACAGATCGGAGGGAGCCGCCAGCCGTCCGCCGCCCACGGGCCCCATGGCCACGGTGCCCAGTCCCTTGCCGCGGACGTAGGTCATCATCTCCTCGTTGGAGCGGTCCAGCAGGTTGTACTGGCACAGCATGGACTCCATGGGGATTCCTCTCTCCTCGGCGGTATCCACGATGTGCCTGATGGCCGAGGGATGATCGTGGAAGGAGAAGGAGATGTGGCGGATCAGACCCTCCTCCTTCGCCTTCGCCGCCTCCTCGAGAAGACCCTCTCCCAGGATCAGATCGTCGAAAACGCCCCGGTTGATGCCCCAGAAGTGGTAGAAGTCGATGTGGTCCGTCCCGAGCTGCTTCAGGCTGGATTCCAGACGTTTCCGGTACCCCTCCCGGCCCATGCCCTTGTCCATGGGACATTTGGTGGAGATGAGGATCCTGTCCCGGAAGTCCTTCACGGCCTTGCCCAGAGCCGCCTCGCTGTGCTGGCTGCAGTAGCCGGGGGCCGTGTCGAAGTAGTTGACGCCGTTCTCGTAGGCGTACCCGATCATCTCGTCCACCTTGTCCTGATCCACGGCCATGTTCTCCCCGTCCTTGTATTCGGGAAAGCGCATACATCCGAAGCCCAGGGCGGAGATCTTCTCTCCGGTCTTGCCGAATTCGCGGTAATTCATGTGTTTTCTCTCCTGTGTTTGATCAAAGCGGAAATGCCGGCTATTGCTCCGCCGACAAACAAACGCTTTTCAGAATCGGTGTCCGGAGTCTGAAAGCAAAGCCTGTCAAAGGCTCCGGCGGCTGCACGTCTGAAAACCGGCTTTGCGTCCGCTGTCGCGGGAACAAAAGCATTCGCTCCTATTTTTTTATTATACAGGATCGGGCGAAAAAAAGCAAGAGCTTTTTGATTTTCACATCACAGTTTCCGGATCCGAGGTCCGACAGGGATTTCTTTTTTTCCCTCTTGCATTTTTCCGTTTTTCTGGTATACTATAGTCAGAAGAGGATTGTTCAACCCGATCATTTTTGCGGAGGATACTGCCATGAAGAATGAAAACCGCGACGGACTTCTGAAGTCCCTGTTTGTCGTCATCGGCCGCCTACGTCCTGTTCAAGAAGTATTTCCAGGTCACCTTCGAATGTGAAGGCGACGGCGGCATCGCGGACGACGAGGATCCCTTCGCCGAGGACGCGGACCGCTCCTTCGAGCCCATCTGCTGCTGCGACGACGAGGAGGAGACTCCCGCCGAGGAGCCCGCTCCCGAGGAAGAAGCACCCGAAACCGAAGCGGAATAAACACCCCGACAAGCGAAACGCCGCGGCCGCCCTTTTAAGAGGGTATGCCGCGGCGCTTTTGTATGCTCCGGACTTGCGTTTATACTCTGTTGACCTCGATGGCGCGCTGGTAGGGCTCGTAGTTCTCGATGCCCAGCTCCTTCATGAGGCGCTCGTAGGAGGCGTCGCGGAGCTCGTCGGTGTCGGCGTCGAACACGAACAGACGGTCCACGTTCTTGCCCTTGGTCAGGTCGGGAGCGTCCACGTTCTCGGCGGCCACGTAGGCGTCCAGATCCGTGTAGACATTCTTGTCGCGGGCCGCGGCCTGGGGATCCTTCGCCAGACGGTTCAGCAGTCTGCGCTTCAGCTCGTCCTTGGAGATGTGGACGAACACCACCACGAACTCGCACTCCTCCTTGTCGAAGAAGCGGCGGAACTCGTCGAAGGCGGGGCAGTCACCGGCGGCTTCCTTCTTCAGCTCGGAGGTGTAGGGGGCGTTCACGATGACGAAATCGTTGAACTGCAGGCCCTTGATGAGGATGTCGCGGGTGGAGTCGTACTCGGGATTCCGGATGAAGGTCTTGAAGAACGGGGAGTGGCGGTCCCTCTTCTCCAGGGTGTCGCGGGAGTAGGGGATCTCCACGGATTCCGGCACCAGCTGGTTCACCGCGTCGAAGGTGGAGTTGGAGGTGGGTACCAGGTCGTCCTTGTCGAAGTAGTAGCAGGAACCCCGGTTGTGGGCGATGTTCAGCGCCAGGGTCGTCTTGCCGCTGCACACGGGACCGGAGACGATGACGAAGCGCTTCTTGAAGGACTTCATTTCATGCATGACGATTGCTCTCCTTTTTCGGGTTGAATGGTATCGGTTCACAGTGTAGCAGATTTGCGCGGAAAAGTCAAGAGCGGGCAGCGCGCTCCGTCGTTTTCTCCATACACTTCGCATATCGTTTTGCTGAAATCCGTCGCTTTGCCCCTTGCGGGACCGTCGGCCAGGGTGTACAATTATTTTGGAATCCAAAATACCTGCGAGAGAGGTGTCCCCGTGCTTCGGCGCATCATACGCTGTCTCATTTTCTATGCCGCCCTGGGCGTGCTGTGTTTTCCCTTCGGCCGCGGACTGGCCCGTACGGAATTCCGTCCCGACGCCTTTCCCTTCGCCAGCTATTTCTGGGAGCGGGAGGGCCGAATTTATGCGCGTCTTCGGATCCGGGAATGGCAGGGACTTCTGCCGGACGTCAGCCGCCTGTTCCCGGGCTCCGTTCCCCGAAAGGAGCTGAAGGGCGGAGGAAAGCCCGAGGAACGTCTGCGCCTTTTGATCAACGAGTCCTGCGTGGCGGAGGTGACCCATCTGGTCCTCTGCGTCCTGGGGCTCTGGGCCGTTCATATCCTGCCCGGACAGGGAGGCGTGACGCTGTGGCTCCTGTACGTGCTCCTCGGCAATCTGCCCTACATCCTGATCCAGCGGTACAACCGGCCCATGATGATGCGGACTCTGGAGCGGCTCCTGTGCCGGAAACGAGCGGATGCCCCGCCGGAGCAGGCCGGGGACGAGATCCCCTGGAGCGGCGATGCCAGGGACGCCCGCGTCTCCGACGATGCCCCGGACGCCCGGGAATGGAAGGAGACCCCGGAACGCTGATCCGCACCCCGCCGCGGATGAGCGTGAAAACCGGCCCCGCGTCAGCCGTGCGATTCCCGCCGGTCCGCGTCTTGTACAGTTCCGACGCTCCCCGGAGCCGCGGAATTGGCCATTTTTCCAGTTTACTTTTTCCTCCCCGCCGGGTATAATATTGATGGAAAAATAAGTGAAAGACTGCGACCGGAAAGAAAAGAGCAACGCCTTCCCCAGAGAGCGCCGCCGGATCCCGTCCCGTTGGGAGGACCCGGCTGAAAGCGGCGCGTCGGCGGCTCCCACTGTGCATCCGCGAGTCGGTCCGGCGATCCCGTTCCCCTGTCCGGGCAGAACGGGCTGAGCCTGACCCGCGCGACGGCGTTATCCGTCACCGAAGCTATAAATCAGAGTGGAACCGCGATTGATTCGCCTCTGCCGCCCCGGACCGGGAGCAGGCGGGGTATTTTTATTTTACCGACATTCATCCGGAGGACCGGTCATGACGAAAAAAAAGATCAC
>CACYWX010000111.1 GCA_902778205.1 uncultured Ruminococcus sp.
CGCGATCCGGTGCAGACCGCCGATGATGACCAGAACGGCAAAGATCATGACCACGATGCCCACCACCAGCGGGATGATCTTCGAGTCACCGCGGTTGGCGGCGGCGGAGATGCTCTCGGAGATGGAAACCACCTGACCCATGTTGCCGATGCCGAAGGAAGCGAACACCGCGAATACGGAGAACAGCACCGCCAGGATCCGGCCCGCCGCCTTGCCGTACTTCATCTTGCCGACGCCGTCCCGGAGATAGTACATGGCGCCTCCGGACCATTCGCCCTTTTCGTTGCGCCGCCGGAAATAGATGCCCAGCACGTTCTCGGAGTAGTTGGTCATCATGCCCACGATGGCGGCGATCCACATCCAGAACACCGCGCCGGGACCGCCCATGGTGATGGCGTAGGCCACGCCGGCGATGTTTCCCGTGCCGATGGTGGCGGAGAGCGCCGTGCACAGGGCCTGGAACTGGGAGATGGAGTGCCGGTCGTCGCTCTTCCGGATGGTCTTTTCCCGGAAGAGGCCGCCGATGGTGCTCTTCCACATATGCCCGAAGCGGCTGAACTGGAAGAACCGGGTGGAGACCGTCATGAGAATGCCCGTACCGATCAGCAGGACCAGAGCGGGAACGCCCCACACTACGTCGTTGACCGCGCCGTTGACCTTTGCCAGGCCGTCGAGAAAGCTTGCCATAAAGAGATACGCACCGTCCTTTGAATAAGATGGGGAAAACAAAACAGAGCCTGCCGCGGCAAGCTCCTTCAGCAATCGGACAGGCGCGCTCTTCGTGAGACCGCACCCGACTCTGTCCTTTTGCCTGAGAGATTAGCCGGAATCCGGCCTTGCACCTTCGGCACCCGGTCTGATCCGGGCTTCTCCAGAGCGTCATCCGCAGACAGTCCCTGCCGTGTCCGGCACCTGAGAGTTTCACTCCTTCGGTCATCCCGTGGGGGATATTTCCTGTCC
Source organism: uncultured Ruminococcus sp. (assembly GCA_902778205.1). GTDB lineage: Bacteria > Bacillota > Clostridia > Oscillospirales > CAG-272 > UMGS1696. Next base: position 961 of record CACYWX010000111.1, read on the forward strand.
GTTTCATCTGACATGTATGATTATACACGAATCTATCCCGTCTGTCAAGGGCTTTCCGCCAGGATTCCGCCGATCGATCTCCAAATCGCGCCTATTCCGATTGGCGTTTTTTGTCAGATCCCACAAAAGCGCGTCCGGGTCCGTCTCTCTGATATTCACGCATATTCGCTTATATTCGCCAAACCTCCCGCCGTCCCAACTTTTTATTGACACCCGCGTGAATTTCCGTTATAATGAACCCGGACAGAGCTCCCGAAAGGCTCCGGCCGACGGGCATGACCTCCGGCACCGGCCGCGGTCCGCCGGGAGAACGAAACCCTCCGGACCGTCCGCATCCATTCATCTTATCGAGGAGGATCCTTTCATGTACTTTGAACTGCGCGCCCTTGGAAACGGCGTTTTCCGCGTCCGAGCCTCTGCTGACGGCGTTTATTCCGACACCCTCCTGTCCCGCTACGGACTGATCCATGAGCCGAAGGCCGCACAGGTCTCCGATACCGCCGTGACGGACGGAGATCTGTGCCTCACTGCGGACCGTGACACCCTGACCCTCTCCGGCGGACGGCGGTCCCTGACCTTCACCCTCTCCCTGCCGGATGAGAACTCCCGCCGGGGATACGCGCTGGATCTGCCGCTTGAGCCGTCCGAGCGCTTCTACGGTCTGGGAGACGAGACCCGGGACTGCATCCAGAAGCGCGGGCACACCGCCGACATGTGGATCCGCAACGTGGTCTCCTACGGTCCGATCCCGTTCCTGGTGTCCTCAGACGGCTGGGGGATCTTTGTCAACACCACCTTCCGCCACCGCTTCGACATCGGCGACAGCAATCCCGACCGGCTCCGCATTTCCGTGTCGGACGGCCCCTGCGACGTCTATCTGTTTGACTGCGGCTCCATGAAGGCCTGCATCGCCGCCTATACAAAGCTGACCGGGCGGCCCCAGGTGCTCCCGAAGTTTGCCTATGGATTCCTGTACGTACTGAACATGGAGACCGACATCCGCTCCATGCTCTGGGACTGCCGCACCTTCCGGAAAGAAGGGATCCCCTGCGACACCGTGGGACTGGAGCCCTCCTGGATGGCGCAGAACTACGACTACTCCGTGGACAAGAAATGGAATCCCGAGAAGTTCCCCCTGCCCTACTGGAAGCCCGCCAACATCAGCGATTCCAGCACCTTCTTCTATCCTCTGCGGGAGATGTCCTTCCGCTTCTCCCTGTGGCTCTGCATGGATTACGACCTCCTGCTGAAGGAGGAGCGCGACGCCGGGCACAGGGTCACGATGAGCACGGACAAGGCTGACTTCACGGGGGCCGAGATCATCGACGAGCATCTGGACGACGACGTCTGGATGGACCGGATCACAAAGCGCGATGAGGACTGGTTCGAGCATCTCAAAAAGTTCGTGGACAACGGCGCGGCGGCCTTCAAGCTGGACGGCTCCAATCAGGTCAGCGCCCATCCCGACCGCCTGTGGGCAGGGAAATACACGGACGCGGAGGTTCACAACCTCTATCCCGTTCTCTACGCCCGGCAGATGGCGGAGGGCTTCGAGGAGTACACCGGCCGCCGTTCCATGATCTACACCGCGGCCATGTACGCCGGTACCCCCGGTTACGCCGCGACCTGGGCGGGCGACACCGGCGGCGGTCCGAAGTCCATGACCTCCCTGCTCAACTTCTCCATGACCGGCCACTCCAATTCCACCTGCGACATGATGGTGACGTCGGTGGAGGGCATCCACTGCGGCTTCCTGATGCCCTGGGCACAGTACAACGACTGGGCCTACTGGCGCTATCCCTGGTTCCTGCGCCCGGCTCTGGAGGAGGCGATCCGGTTCTACTCCAATCTCCGCTCGTCCCTGTTCCCGACGCTCTACGCCGCCGCCTACACCGCCTGGGAGGAGGGACTTCCCATGGCACGGCCACTGTCGCTGATCTACGAGGACACGAACCGTTACGACAACGCCATGACACTCTACTTCCTCGGCGATTCGCTTCTGGTCGGAGCCTTTGAGATGCGCTTCCCACTTCCGGAGGGTCTGTGGATCGACTTCTGGACCGGGGAGGAATACGAGGGCGGCGGCGTGCTGGAATACACCCCTCCGGAGGGCCGTGGCGGCGCGCTGCTTGTGAAGGCCGGAGCGATCCTCGGACGCATGGAACCTCAGCCCGCCGTCATGGAACGCATCCCCGAAACCATTTATCTGGACTGGTACCCCCGCGAAGGCACGTCCGGGGAGTTCACCCTGTACGAGGACGACGGCGAAACCCTGGCCTACCGGGAAGGCACAACGGCTCGGACCCATGTCACCGGCACAACGAAGGACGGCGTCAGCACCCTGGCCGTCACCCCGCGGAATCCCGGCGGCGTCGCGGAGGAGTACCTCTCGAAGAAGCTCGCCCTGCGCATCCACACAAATGAAAAGCTGACCGTCCGGGACGCTTCGACCGGCTCTTCCCTGCCCGGTTCCTTCTCCGACGGCGTTATTACAGTCGACCTGCCCTTCGGCTTCGGGGGAGGCTGTGTACGTGCGGAGTGACCGCGGAAGACGAATCCGGTGATTATACGAAAGGGGCAGACCATGGAACCCATCCGAATCGGATCCCGCCGCGAGCCCATGTGGGACGACTATCTGATCGATCCGGACCTGACCGACACGCCGCTCAGACTCCATCATCCGATCGGGCGGGACAGCATCGTATTCACGGAGCCCTGGGCGCAGGGAGTGAACAGCGCTTATATGTGCGTGCTGCGGGACGGGAATCGGTACCTCATGTACACGAACGGCCGGGGCGGGCTTGTCTGCTCCCAAAGCACGGACGGCATCCGGTGGGAGAGGCCCGATCTCGGACTGGTGGAATTTGAGGGATCGAGGCACAACGCGATGGTGTCGTTCGTCGAAAACGAGCCGGACGCCGTTCCTCACACCATGTCTTTCGACGGTTTCCGCGCCTTCGTGGACGACAATCCCGCCTCCCCGCCCGAGGAACGCATCAAGGCCGTGGCCAACGTCGACGAGCGGCTCCGGGTCTATGTCAGCCCGGACGGCCTTCGCTTCCGGCACGCGGGAACACTGAATATCCCGGCGCAGTCCGATACGCCCTTCGACAGCGTGAACACGGTATTCTACGACAAACGGATCGGAAAATACCGGGCTTATGTGCGCGACTACGCTCCCCCAGCCGTCCGGGGCGATCCCATCTGGATCCGCGCCGTCAGCACGACCGAAAGCGCGGAGCTGTTCCCGGCCTCGGGAGAGTGGCCGCGGGCGCGGTTCCTCCGCTACGATACGCCGGACCTCTGGCAGATGTACACGAACTCCGTCATGCCCTACGAGCGGGCGGATCACGTCTTTGTCGGTTTTCCCGTCCGTTATACCCTCCGCTCGGAGTGGACGGAGAATTACGACGAGCTCTGCGGGAGGGAGGCGCGTCTTCTCAGAGCAGGAGAGGATCGGAAGGACCGGCACGGTCTCTCCCTCAGCGACACCCTCTTCATGTGCTCGCGGGACGGGGTGAATTTCAGACGCTTTCCGGACGCCTTTCTCCGACCGGGGCCGGAGCATCCGAGAAACTGGGTTTACGGCGACGTCTATTTCTCGAACGGGATGTTTGAGACGAAGCCCTCCCACCCAGGCTGCGATCCGGAGCTGTCCTTCTGCTGCATGGAAAACCGCTTCTTCCCGGATCCTCCCGAGGCCCGCCGGTACACGATCCGCCGTGACGGATTCGTTTCCCGGTCAAGCGTTTACCCCGAATCCCGCCTGACCACGAAGCCGTTCCTCTTCGAGGGCAGGGATCTCTTCGTCAACTTCTCGACCTCCGCGTACGGGCACCTGCTCTTCACGCTGACGGATGCGGACGGGAACAGCATCACCTCATGCGAGACCTTCGGCGACAGCACCGACCGCAGAGTCCCCTTTAACGGGAATGTCGGAGATTTCGCCGGCCATCCGGTCACGCTCCGGGTGGATTTCTCGGACGCGGATCTGTATGCAATTATGTTCCGGTGAGCGGACAGATTTCCCCTGTCCGGGACGTGGATGATGATCCGGCAGTCCAAGCCGCGCCGTCCTCAAAATGCAGTTCCCCGGCCCATGTTCATCCCATGAGCCGGGGATCTCTTTTTTCCTTTCCCGCTTCGATTCATACTAATCTCAAGCTAAATAGGAAAACGCGGCTTTCTTTCGGAGTAAAGCCACAGGCATAATTGCCTGGCAAAGAACTTAATGGAGGAAAAGGTTAAGCTGTACCAGTAGAGTGAAGCTGAAACTTCGGCACACCAATACAGCTATCCAACCTTATCAGAGTTATTGTACGCGAGCTCATCGCAGAGCGATTCGCCTCCTACATAAAGCATTCAAAACCCATGAAGTTAGCCTTTTGGGCTGAGAATAGTATCAGGATTCTCCGGCGGCGCTCCCGTCTCACCTTCTCGTTCCGGCGGCCCGGTACATGATGTTCTGCCGGAGATGGGACAGAACGCCGTCCGCTCCTCCAAGGGAAACAGACGTCCGCATCTGCTGCGGAGGTCATTTCCTTGCGGCGAACAGACGGTAGTCCTCCCGGTCGGTAAGTTCCACGGAGCAATGAATGAATCCGGCGTCCTCCAGAAGCTCCAGCTCCGAGGAGGGGGCGAGGGGCGTGTCCATGTGGGGCCAGCGGTCCGGATCCTCCGCGTATTCCGTCAGAGCCTCCTCCTGCGCCCTACGGTCCGGGACCACCTTGTCCGCGTTGAGAAACTGACCGCCGTCCCTCAGACAGTCCCGCACCTTTTTGTACAGCCTCAGCTTGTCCTCCGGCGCAAAATGGTGGAGAGCCGAGGTGGAGATCACCGCGTCATAGCCTTCCCCCCAGTCCGTCTCGAAGAAGTCCCCGCAGACGGTCCGGACCCTGTCCGCGAAGGGCCTCGCCGTCAGCGCTTCCAGCATCCTCGGCGAAATGTCCGCCACAGTGACCCGCGCCTCCGGGAACCGCTCAAACAGCGGGATCAGCTCCAGGCCCGTTCCTCCGCCCAGGTCCAGCACAGTGACGGTCCCCTCGTCAAGGTTCTCCGTCAGCATGCGCTTGGTGACGGCAAAGGCCGCGTGTACGTCGTCATATCCGTCGGTCTTGCGGTCGAAAAATTCCTTCATCTCCCGACCGCGCTTTTTCAGATCCATAATCCTCTCCTCACAGTATGTCCGCGGCATAGTATCCGGCATAGCGTCTGTCCCGCAGGATCCGTTCCCCAGCCGCGTCCGCGAACTTCCGGTTGATGTTGGCGATGTGGGCGGCGATCCGGTTCTCCTCTCCCGGAGCTCCGATCCGGCTCTCCGGACTGCAGAACCGGGCGATCTTCTCCGGCGGCGCGGGCCTTGCGAAGGCGGAGCAGGATGCCAGATACAAGAGGATCCGCCGCTCCGTAGCCGTCAGAAGGATCATCCTTCCCCGCCATTCGGCAAAATCCTCAGCGAAGAACAGCCGCGGCGTCAGATAAAATCCGAAGGGCGTGGTCCCGTTCTCCGGCATGCCGAGGGCTCCGGGCAGAACCGTCCGGATCATGCTGACGGCCTCCTCCGTATCCGGGACCCGGCGTGCGTTGAGGGCGGTGTTGACAAATCCCGTCCCGATGACTGCGGCGAATACGCGGTCGCAGGGCGTGCGCCTCAGATCGTCGAAGGCCTCCTGCCACACGATGATGCCGCCGGCCGGAAGAAGCTCCTTCACGGAAAAGGGAGGGGATACCGCCGCCGGAAATCCCCGCGCCAGGATCCTCTCCCTCAGGGACCGCGCCCGCGCCGATGCCTCCCGGTCGCAGATCACGATCATATGCCGTACCCCGGACTCAGACGGAATGCACGCCCAGCACGGCGTCTCCGTTGTCCGCGTCAAGCCCGTATTTCTTCGCCTTGCGAAGCTCGAAGAACTTGGTGGCCACCTGCTCGAAGAGAGCGTAGGACAGAACGTCCTCCTCCTGCTCCTCCCAGGGCTTCACCTTTTCCCTCAGCTCATCCAGCTCTGGCTTCAGATCGTCCGCCGGACGGTAGGTGATGGGCTTCTCGTCGCCGAGGATCTTCTTCACGAACTCCGGCTTGATGGGAGCGGGGGTCCTGCCGTACTCGCCCCGGACGATGCCCTTGAACTCCTTGGACACGTTCTTGTACCGCTCGCCCATGATGACGTTCAGCACCGCCTGGTTGCCCACGATCTGGGAGGTCGGGGTCACAAGGGGCGGAAACCCGGCGTCCTCGCGCACCCGCGGGATCTCCTCCAGCACCTCGTTCAGCTTGTCGCTCTGGCCCATCTGCTTCAGCTGGGACACCATGTTGGACAGCATGCCGCCCGGCACCTGGTACAGCAGGCAGTTCACGTCCACCTTCAGCACCTTGGGATCCAGCAGGCCGGACTTTATGTATTCCTCTCTCAGAGGCGTGAAGTACTTGCAGATCTTGTCGAGCTGCTTCAGATCGAGACCCGTGTCGTACTCGGTCCCCTGGAGCGTCGCCACGATGGCCTCCGTGGGAGCCTGGGACGTGCCCATGGCCATGGGGGAGATGGCGGTATCCACGATGTCCACGCCGGCCTCCACCGCCTTCAGGATGGACATGGACGCCAGACCCGTGGTGTAATGGGTGTGCAGCTGGATCGGGATCTTCACGTTCTGCTTCAGGGTCTTCACCAGATCGTAGGCCGTGTAGGGCGTCAGAAGGCCGGACATGTCCTTGATGCAGATGGAGTCCGCGCCCATGCTCTCCAGCTCCTTGGCATACTTGGCGAAGGCCTCGCTGGAGTGGACCGGGGAGATGGTGTAGCTGATGGCCGCCTGCACATGCCCGCCCTCCTTCTTCGTCGCCTCGATGGCGGTACGGAGGTTTCTGGCGTCGTTCAGAGCGTCGAAGATGCGGATGATGTCGATGCCGTTGGCAATGGACTTCTTCACGAAATACTCCACCACGTCGTCGGCATAGTGACGGTAGCCCAGGATGTTCTGGCCGCGGAACAACATCTGCAGTTTGGTGTTCTTCACCTTGGAGCGGATGATGCGGAGCCGCTCCCAGGGATCTTCGTTCAGAAAGCGCAGGCAGGAGTCAAAGGTCGCGCCGCCCCAGGCCTCCAGGGAGTGGTAACCCACCTTGTCGAGCTCCTCCAGAATGGGGATCATCTGCTCGGTGGTCATGCGGGTCGCGATCAGGGACTGATGGGAGTCACGGAGAACGGTCTCCGTAATTTTCACTTTAGCCATAATATACGAAGCCTTTCATTAGTTTAAGCGAAGTAGGACAGGAACACGCCCGCCGCTACGGCAGATCCGATGACGCCGGCCACGTTGGGACCCATGGCGTGCATCAGCAGGAAGTTGGAGGGGTTCTCCTTCTGGCCCACCACCTGGGATACGCGGGCCGCCATGGGAACCGCGGACACGCCGGCGGAGCCGATCAGCGGATTGATCTTCCCCTTGGTGATCCAGCACATGAGCTTGCCGGTCAGAAGGCCGCCGCATGTGGAGATGATGAACGCCGTCAGGCCGAGGACGATGATCTTCACGGTGCTGAGGGCCAGGAAATTGTCCGCGTTGGCCGTCGCGCCCACGGAGACGCCCAGAAAGATGGTGACGATGTTCATGAGCTCGTTCTGCGCGGTCTTGGAGAGACGGTCGCAGACGCCGGAAACGTTCAGGAGGTTGCCCAGCATCAGGACGATGTACTTGGAGGGGATGTCGCGGATGTAGGAGCCGACGGCGATGTAGGCCATGAACGGGATGTCGAGCAGGCCATCGTCGATGGCAGCACCGATGCCACTCAGGCCCATG
>CACYWX010000112.1 GCA_902778205.1 uncultured Ruminococcus sp.
GAGCCTGAAGGAGCAGGGCCTCTTCGACCTCTATCCCGATGAGAAGAAACGGTACTACGTCAAGGCTCCCGTGTTCTCCTTCCACAAGATCAAGGGTCTGGACGCCTATCTGTCCCCCGAAATGAAGTCCACGGGCGAAGCCATCGGCTACGACGACAAGCTGCACCGGGCCATGTACAAGGCTCTGGTGGCGTCCGGCATGAAGCTGCAGAACTACGGCACCGTCATCTTCACTCTGGCGGACGAGGACAAGGAGGAGGCGCTTCCTCTGGCCAAGCGGTTCTACGACATGGGCTTCAACATCGAGGCCACCACCGTCACCGCCAGCTTCCTGAAGGAGCACGGAATCCGCACCCGCATGCTGCACAAGCCCTCCGAGGGCTCCACGGAGGTGGTGGACGCCATCCGGGCCGGATACGTCAGCTACGTGATCAACACCCGCGCCATCCTCTCCGGCTTCCACACCATCGACGGCCAGGCCATCCGCCGGGCGGCCACCGAGAGCGGCGTCACCATGTTCACCTCTCTGGATACGGTCCGGGTCCTGCTGGACGTGCTGGAGGAAACCACCCTGACCATCTCCACCATCGATGCATAATGATTGTGCCAAGGAGGGCTGATCATGAACCAACAGATCCTCATTATAACATCCAACCGGCCCCTGACCGCGGCGGTTTATGAAATGAAGCTGGCGGGGGACATGTCCGCCTTCACGAGGCCGGGCCAGTTCGTCAACATCCGCCTCGACGGCTTCTACCTGCGCCGTCCCATCTCCGTGTGCAACATCGACGGCAACGAGCTGACCATCCTCTACAAGGTGGTGGGACACGGTACGGAAGCCATGAGCCGCCTGACCGAGGACGCCCGTCTGGACGTGCTGTGCGGTCTGGGCAACGGCTACGACCTGTCGAAAAGCGGGGACAATCCGGTCCTGCTGGGCGGCGGCGTCGGGATCCCTCCGCTGTATCTGCTGGCCAGACAGCTTGTCGCGAAGGGCGCGCGTCCCTCCGTGGTGCTGGGCTTCAACCGGGCGGACGAGGTCTTCTACGAGGAAGAGTTCCGGGCCCTGGGGATCCCCGTGACCGTGGCCACCGCGGACGGCTCCTATGGGACAAAGGGCTTCATCACGGACGCTCTGCCGGAGAAATACAGCTACTTCTACACCTGCGGTCCGGAGCCCATGCTGAAGGCCGTTTACCGGAAGACCGTCACCTCGGGCCAGTTCAGCTTCGAGGCGCGGATGGGCTGCGGCTTCGGAGCCTGCATGGGGTGCTCCTGCAAAACCGTTACAGGATACAAGCGCATCTGCCGGGAGGGCCCGGTGCTTGAAAAGGAGGAGATCTTATGGGAAAGCTGAACGTCACCCTCTGCGGGATCCCTCTGGACAATCCGGTGATCCCCGCGTCCGGTACCTTCGGGTACGGATATGAGTTCGCCGAGCTCTACGACATCAACTGCCTCGGCACCTTCTCCTTCAAGGGGACCACAAGGGAGCCCCGCTTCGGCAATCCCACGCCCCGCATCGCGGAATGCGCCGCCGGTCTCATCAACGCCATCGGCCTGCAGAATCCCGGTGTGGACAAGGTGATTTCCGAGGAGCTTCCGAAGCTGAAAAAGGTCTTTCACAAGCCCGTCATGGCCAACGTCAGCGGCTTCTCCCTGGACGAATACGTGGAGGTGTGCTCCCGTCTGGACGCGGAGGAGCAGGTGGGCTGGCTTGAGGTCAACATCAGCTGTCCCAACGTGAAAAACGGCGGCGCGTCCTTCGGCATGACCCCGGAGGGAGCCGCATCGGTCACAAAGGCCGTCAAGGCGGTGACGAAGAAGCCCTGCATCATGAAGCTCACCCCCAACGTCACGGACATCGTCTCCATCGCCAAAGCCTGCGAAGCGGAGGGCGCGGACGGGGTCAGCCTCATCAACACCATGTACGGCATGCGGATCGACCTGAAGACGAAAAAGCCCGTCATCGCCAACCGCATGGGCGGTTATTCCGGACCTGCCACCTTCCCCGTGGCACTGCGGATGGTGTTTCAGGTCTACGAGGCCGTGAAGATCCCCATCGTGGGCATCGGCGGCGTCACAACGGCGGAGGACGTCGTCGAGATGATGCTGGCCGGAGCCTCGGCCGTGGGAGTCGGGGCGGCCAACTGCATCGATCCCTGGGCCTCGAAAAAGATCGTGGACGAACTGCCCGCGGTCATGGAGAAATACGGCATCGACAATCTGGAGAGCATCATCGGAGGTGCGCACTGATGGGAAAAGACGTCATCGTAGCCTGTGACTTCGCGTCGGCGGAAGCCACATACGCATTCCTCGACCGGTTCACGGGGAGAAAGCCCTTTGTGAAGATCGGCATGGAGCTGTTTTACGCGGAGGGTCCCTCCATTGTCCGGGGGATCAAGGAGAGAGGGCATAAAATCTTCCTCGATCTCAAGCTCCACGACATTCCGAACACCGTGAAGAAGGCCATGGCAGTTCTGTCCTCCCTGGACGTGGACATCACCAACCTCCACGCCGCGGGGACCGTCGCCATGATGGAGGCGGCCCTGGAGGGACTGACCCGTCCGGACGGCACCCGGCCTCTGCTCATCGCCGTCACCCAATTGACCTCCACCGACCAGACCGCCATGGAAAACGACCTCTGGATCCGGGAGCCCATCGATCGGGTGGTCATGCACTACGCGGAGAACGCGAAGAAGGCGGGGCTGGACGGCGTGGTCTGCTCTCCCCTGGAGGCCGCCAAGGTCCACGGCGTCTGCGGCGCGGATTTCCTGACCGTGACCCCCGGGGTGCGGTTCGCCGACGGTCCCGTGGGGGATCAGAAGCGGGTCATGACTCCCGCCGCTGCAAAGGAGATCGGCTCCGACTATATCGTGGTGGGCCGTCCCGTCACCCAGGCCGCGGATCCCATGGAGGCCTACGAACGCTGCGTACACGATTTTGTTGACTGAATCAGGAGGCATCATGGAACTTTCTAAGATCATCGCGCAAGATCTGCTCAGCATCCGGGCCGTGTTCTTCCGTCCGGACGAGCCCTTCACCTGGGCGTCCGGCATCAAGAGCCCGGTTTACTGCGACAACCGTCTGACCCTCACCGCCCCCGCGGTCCGCACCCACGTGGAGGAGGGACTGGCCTCCGTGATCCGGGAGAACTACCCGGATGCCGAGGTGCTCATGGGGACCTCCACCGCCGGCATCGCCCACGCCGCCATCACCGCCCATCTCATGGGACTGCCCATGGGCTACGTCCGCTCCGGCGCCAAGGACCACGGCCGCCAGAACCAGATCGAGGGCAGACTTGAGCCCGGCCAGAAGGTCGTGGTGGTGGAGGATCTGATTTCCACCGGCGGCTCCGTCATCGAGGTGGTGAACGTGCTGAGAGAAGCCGGGGCCGAGGTGCTGGGCATCGCGTCCATCTTCACCTACGGCATGAAGAAGGGCCTGGACCGTCTGGCGGAGGCAAACGTGAAGAACGTCTCCCTGACCAATTTCGACGTCATCGCCCGGGTAGCCGCCGAGGAGAACTACATCGCCCCCGCGGACGTGGATCGTCTCATCGCGTTCCGGAACAACCCGTCCGACGAAAGCTGGATCGGAGGCGCACGATGAAGCGCTCGGTCATCGATATTCTGGACCTCTCCGTGGAGGAGCTGAACGGCCTCATGGACACGGCGGAGGACATCATCGCCCATCCGGACGACTACGCGGACCGGTGCCGGAGAAAGAAGCTGGTCACCCTGTTCTTCGAGCCCTCCACCCGGACCCGCATGAGCTTTGAGGCGGCCATGTACGAGCTGGGCGGAAACGTGCTGTCCATGACCGACGCGGCCTCCTCCTCTGCCTCTAAGGGCGAGAGCGTGGCGGACACGGCCCGGGTCATCAGCTGCTACGCGGACATCATCGCCATGCGCCATCCCAAGGAAGGGGCGGCTCTGGTGGCGGCAAACAACGCGACGGTCCCGGTGATCAACGCGGGAGACGGCGGCCACTGCCATCCCACCCAGACTCTGGCGGACCTTCTGACCATCCGGCGGGAAAAGGGCGGCTTCTCCGGTCTCACCGTGGGACTCTGCGGGGACCTGAAATTCGGCCGCACGGTCCACTCCCTCATCAACGCCCTGTCCCGATACGACGGCGTCCGGTACGTGCTGATCTCCCCCGAGGAGCTGAAGCTGCCGAGCTACGTCAAGGAAGAGGCCATCAAGCCCCGGGGCATCCCCTACGAGCAGACGGAGAGCCTGGAGGAGGCCATGCCGAAGCTCGACGTGCTGTACATGACCCGGGTCCAGAAGGAACGGTTCTTCAACGAGGAGGACTACCTCCGCCTGAAGGACAGCTACATCCTGGATCCCGCGAAGATGACGCTGGGACGACGTGATCTGATCGTCATGCATCCCCTGCCCCGGGTCAACGAGATCTCCGTGGCGGTGGACAGGGATCCCCGGGCCTGCTACTTCAAGCAGGTGCTCAACGGCAAGTACATGCGCATGTCCCTGATTCTGAAGCTTCTGGAGGAGGCCGCATCATGAACATCGATTCCATTCAGACCGGCATCGTCATCGACCACATCACGGCAGGCCGGGCCATGCGCCTGTACGAGCTTCTGGGACTGGGCTCGCTGGACTGCTCCGTGGCCATCATCCAGAACGCGGTCAGCAAGAAGATGGGACGGAAGGACATCATCAAGATTGACGCGGACATCCCCGTGAACTTCGACGTCATCGGCTACGTGGATCCCACGGCCACGGTCAACATCATCCGGGACGGCCGGCTGGTGGAGAAGCGGGAGATCGGCATGCCCGAGACCCTGACCAACGTGATCCGGTGCAAGAATCCCCGCTGCATCACCTCCACGGAGCAGGAGCTGGACCACATCTTCAAGCTCACCGACCGTCTGAAGGAGATCTACCGCTGCGCCTACTGCGAGACCCGGGCGAACTGAGGATGGCGGAAGAGCACTTCCTGAAATACGAACGAAAAGAGGGTGCGTAAACCGCATCATTTTTTACGTTTTCCGATCTCGTGCCGATCCGTGATTCCTGCCCGGTATGCTCCTTCCGGCATGATCATCTGCATATCTTGTTCATGAAATACTCCTTGACAACGGGCGGGCGGAACGATATAATGTTAAATGACAAATTTTCGCAGTTTCCGACAGCGCGGCTCCTCCGAGGCTGTCTGAAAGGATAGAACATGAACACGGAACAGGCGCTTTGCACCCTGAAGCGCAATCAGGAGGTCCTCTTCGCCCTGGAGCACGCGGCCTCCATCCTCGGCATCGACGGGGAGACCGTTGCTCCCCCCGGCAGTGCGGCGACCCGGGCGCGGACCATGGGCGAGCTGACCCGGATGACCTACGATCTGGTGACGGACAAGGAGGCCTCCGCCGCTCTGGAATACCTCTATGACCATCGGGACGAGCTGGGACCCGTGGACGCCCGGAACGTCTCCGAACTGTACCGGGATCTCTGCGACACCCGGAAGATCCCGAAGGAGGAGGCCGCCGCCTACAGCATGCTTCTGTCCGAATCCAGCGCGGTCTGGCACGAGGCCAAGACGAAGAGCGATTTCGCCCTGTTCGCCCCCTGGCTGGAGAAGGTCTTCGACGCCACGAAGCGCAGGATGGAGCTGCTGGAACCGGACCGCGCCCCCTACGACACGGCTCTGGACCGCTTCGAGCGCGGCCTGACCATGGAAAAATGCGACGCGCTCTTCGCCGTGCTGAAGGACCGGACCGCTCCCCTCATCGCAAAGCTGGCACAGGCGGAGCAGCCGGACGAGAGCGCCGTGGTGTCCCTCTTCACCGTGGAGGAGCAGCGGAAGATCTCCGACTTCGCCATGGACTTTCTGCGGCTGGACCGGCGGTACTGCGTGCTGGGCGAAACGGAGCACCCCTTCATGGCGCCCATCGACAAGCACGACGTCCGCATCCACACCCATTATTACGCGGAGAACTTCCTGTACTCCATGTACAGCGTCCTCCAAGAGGGCGGACACGCGCTGTACGAGCTGCACATTGCCGACGAGCTTCAGGGCACCGCGCTGGCCTCCGGATGCTCCAACGCCCTTCACGAGAGCCAGTCCCGCTTCTTCGAGAACTACATCGGACGGAGCCGCCCTTTCACGGATCGCCTGTACGACTTCCTGGAGGAGACCTTCCCGGGCCGCATCGGCGCCGTGTCGAAGGAGTCCTTCTGCCGCATGGTCAACAAGGCGGAGCCGTCCCTGATCCGCACCGAGGCCGACGAGCTGACCTATTCCATGCACGTCATGATCCGCTACGACCTGGAGCGGCGTCTCTTCGACGGGACCCTGGCCGTCCGCGATCTGCCCCGGGAATGGAACCGGCTCTATGGCGAATTCCTCGGCATCGAGGTCCCGGACGATCGGCGCGGCGTTCTGCAGGACAGCCACTGGTCCAACGCCAACATCGGCTACTTCCCCTCCTATGCCCTGGGCTCCGCCTACGGCGCGCAGTATCTGGCCGAAATGAAGAAGGAGTTCGATCCCTCAGAGGCCGTCGCCGCCGGGGATCTGACTCCTGTGGAGAACTGGCTGGAGCAGAAGATCTGGCGCCATGGCCGCATGGTCGATCCCGCCGAGTTGTTCCGCTCCGTCTGCGGAGATTTCGACCCGAATGTCTACGCGGATTATCTGGAAAACAAATTCACCGACCTCTACGGACTCTGAGCAGTCCCGATACAGAAAGGATCCCCCTTGAAAACTCTTCACCGTTTCATTCCTCTTCTCCTGGCTCTGCTGATGACCGCTCAGACAGCCTGCTCTCTGCGGTCCGCCGATGAAACCGAAGGCCCTGACGCCCCGGAAACCATATCCCAACAGAACGGCGACAGTCAGACCGCGCCCGTTTCCGATCCCGTGTCCGATCCGTCCTCCGATCCTGCGCCCGGCGTAGACGACGTTATCGAAACGCTTCCCGTCGAAATCACCCCCGTGACGCCCGCCGCACAGCCCGAAGAGGACAGCGCGGACGCGGATTTCTATCCCGACGGACTCTTCATCTACGGGGACGCGGTTTACTCTCAGGCCTATTATTCCGAGACCAACTCCCGCTTCTTCGCCCAGACCGCGCAGGCCTACAGTCTGAAATTCGGGACCCGGGTCTCCGTGGTCATCGCTCCTCTTTCCTCCATGGTCGTTCACAGCGCCAAGCTGGCCTCCGTCATCCCGGACCAGAAGATCATGATGGAGGACATGAAGGCTATGACGGATCCCTCCGTCAACTTCGTCAACACCTACGACGCCCTGGCCGCCCACGACACGGAATACATCTTCTTCCGCACGGACCACCACTGGACCCAGCGGGGCGCGTATTACGCCTACGCGGAGTTCGCAAAATCCGTTGGCCTGACGCCCACGCCGCTTGAGAATATGACCTACGCCGTCCGCAACGACAGCTATATGGGCTCCATGTATCAGTTCACCATGGATGAGCGTGTCAAGACCTTCAAGGATCAGGTGGAGGCCTGGTACCCCACGAAGGCCCACTCCATGGTCACCGTGACCCCTCAGGGGGAGACCATCTCCTACGACTCCTCCATCGTGTCCGTCAACAACACCTACGTGACCTTCATCGCCGGCGACAACGCCTTCACCACCATCACCGTGCCGGACAATCCGCCGGACATGACCTGCCTGGTCCTGAAGGATTCCTTCGGCAACGCCTTCGTGCCCTTCCTCTGCGAGCACTACGGCACCATCATCGTGGTGGATCCCCGGTGGACCGACGAAAACATTCTGGACAAGTACGGAGGGATGAACTTCACGGACATCATCTTCGTCAACAACATCGAAGCGGCCAACTCCTACGTCTGGTCCAAGCTCTACATGTCCCTCATCGGCGTGCAGCTTCCGGACTGAGCGGCCGGGATAAAAGCATATAGGAAAAGGAGAAGCTGAATGTACGGCTTCTCCTTCTCTTTTCGGTTAAATCCGGGTCATCTGCCAAACAGATGGAATCCCTTCTTCGCTTCGGAGGCTGTCATCTTCCCGGGAATGTAGCCCGTGGCAGAAATTGCGTCCTTCAGCTTCTGCTCGTCCAGAGGCTCCTCCGACAGGATCTCCGTCTGCTTTTTCGCCCGGGAGGAGGTCACCTTTTTGACTGCCGGGAATGCCGCCCGGACCGAGTCGTTCACATGGGCCTCGCACATGCCGCACATCATGCCGTCCACTTCCAGAATGGTCTTGATCATACTCGTAATTCCTTTCCGCCGATCGTTGAAGTTAGCTTTGTCTAATCGTAGTATAGCACATCCGCCGGAAAAAAGCAAGACGCCGGCGGCAGTTTTCCGGACAAAAAAAGAACGGCCTCCTGGGACCGTCCGTCTGACCCGAGCGGGAATCGAACAGGCGTTACCGCAGTGAAAGGGCAGTGTCTTAGCCGCTTGACCATCGGGCCATATCCGCAGATATGTGGTAGCGGAAGTTGGACTTGAACCCACGACCTACCGGGTATGAACCGGTTGCTCTAGCCAGCTGAGCTATTCCGCCACATTGCAAGGACCTGTTCGCCTGCAACGGCATTATTATAGCACAACCCTCCCCTCTTGTCAACACTTTTTTTCAAAAAATCCACCCGTTTTTTCCGCCCTTTTCACGCTCCGAAGGCCCTGTTTCTGTTGACTTTATAACGGTTTTATGCTATACTATGGTATAACATTTCCATCGCAGAGGCACATCGT
>CACYWX010000113.1 GCA_902778205.1 uncultured Ruminococcus sp.
TTCGTAGCCGCAGTCGAAGGTCAGGTAGATCACGCGCTTGGACTCGTCGCCCCGGTAAATGGCCCCGTATTTCAGAAGGGTGTCCAGAGTGGACTGCTTCCGGTCGGCGGTGGTCCCGGGCCAGGCCCAGACGTATTCCGGCTCGTGGGTGTCCTCGTGGTAGATCACCCGCCCGGGATACCACTGGTCCTTGGCCGGCGGCTGAACGCTGTCCTCGAAGCGGATGTGGGGCAGGGCGTCCAGGGCGTTCAGGGCGGAGAGATCCCGCTTGATCCGCGCCGGCATTTCGTAGACGTACTTTCCGTTCAATACCGTCCAGTTGATCCGGCCGAAGGGGGCTTCGCTGTCCGGATCCTCCACGGGAGCGGTATAGACGGGCTTCTCCGCGGTGTCGGGCGGTTGTTCTTCGCCGGATCCGGATTCCGAGGGATCGGGTGCGGCTTCCGTTTCCGACGCCCGTCCGACGCCCGCGTTTTCCGCGGGGGCATCCGGCTTCAGAACCCGGAAATGGCAGGAGGACAGGCTCAGCGCCAGCGCGCAGAGGAGTGCTGTTCTCCGGATGGTTTTGGTCATGGTCTCCTCCCTGTTCGTTCTCTTCCGTGTACAGTCGTTTCTCGTCCGTTGTCCCGTGCGGTCCGGGACCGTGTTTCATTGATTTGCGGGAGGCTCCGGCCGGGCTCCGGTCAGAGGGCGGTGAGCGCGTCCATGTCCTCCGGCAGAATGTCGAAGTCCACGTCGGCGTTTTCCCGGATGTGGTCCGGGTCGAGGCTCTTGGGCAGGGGCAGAAATCCCCTCCCGAGGCACCAGCGGATGGACAGCCGGGGCACGGACACGCCGTATTTCTCCGCCATAGCCCGGGCGGCGGGATTGTCCTTCAGCGCGCCATGGGCGTTGGGAGAGTGGGCGGACACCAGGATCCCGTTCTTTTCGCACCAGTCGGCGTTCTCCCTCTGGCTGTGCCCGATGAAGACGGCGATCTGGTTGACGGCGGGGTTGACGCTGCCATACTGCAGAATGTTGTCCGTGTCGGCGGGAGTGAAGTTCGAGACGCCGAGGGTCCGGACCAGCCCCGCCTCCGCCGCCTCCTCCATGACTTGCCAAACGGTCCGGTTCTCCTCAAAGTACGTCCGGGCGGCGGGATCGTGCAATTCCTCCCAGGGCTTCGGCGCGTGGATCAGGAGCAGATCGATGTATTCCAGGTTCAGGAGCCGCAGGGATTCCCGGATGCTCTCCCGGGCTCCCTCCGCCGTCTTGGTTTCCGCGGGGATCTTGGTGGTGACGAACAGCTTCTCCCGGGGGACGCCGCTGTCACGGACGCCCTGACCCACGCCGCGCTCATTCCCGTAGGCGGCCGCGGTGTCGATGTGGCGGTATCCGGTCTCGATGGCAAAGCGGACCGCCTCCGGAGCCCGGTCGTCCGGGATCTGCCAGGTGCCGTAGCCAAGCTTCGGGGTGGAGAATCCGCCGGGAAGCGCGTAGGTTTCGTTGAAGATCATGGATGGCTCCTTATGCTTCGTTGAAAGAGATCCGGACAGCCCTTTTCAGAACGGGCTCCGGCAGGAAGGTGCGGTAGAGATCCCGGTACAGGCGGGCGGTGTCCTCCGGCTCCGGAATCGGCGCGCCAGACGGGGACGGGAAGACCAGGATCCGGAAGTCCGCCCCGAAGACGCAGCCCCGGACTCCGGTCTCGATCAGCCCGTTCCGTTCGTAAAAGGCCAGTCTGCGGAGGCGTCGGGTCCTCTCTCCCTTGTCCGGAGCGTGGTCCGGATCGTCGGATTCCAGCAGGACCGGGCGGAACCGCGCCAGGGTGGGACCGAGGGAGCGGAGGAACGCGCTTCCTACGCCGCAGTCCCGCAGATCCCTCCGGACTGCCAGATAGTCGAAGAGGGCGGCGTCTCCCGGGGTCACGAAATAAGCGTAGGCCGCAGGATCGGTCTGCTCCGGCAGAAACGCGCCGAGGGTCAGGTAGTTCCCCCGGTCCATGGCCGCCTCCATCATGGAGAGGGGCTTCAGCTCGTTCTTCGGGAAATCGTCCTTCATGCGCTCCCGGTACAGGAGGCGGACCTCCTCCCGGGTCAGCTCCCGGACACATACGGAGGGGAGGCTCATTTCTCCCGCACCCGCTTTCCGGTCATGTGCTCCGGGGTCAGACTGAACACCAGCACGGCGGGTCCGGACTGCTCGATCTCGTGCCGGATGTACTCCTCATCGTCTGTGAACCGATAGCTGAGCTTCCGGCTGATCTCCAAGGCTTCCTCATGGTTCTCCGCGAAGGAGATCCGCCCGAACACGATCACGGAGCGGAAGGTGAGCCACCATTCGCCGCTCTGCCGGGTCCCCTCGTCCAGGACGCAGAAGGAGGCTTTGTCGCAGCGGAGCAGGGCGTCGGTCCTGTGACCGGCCTTGCCGCTGTGAAACCAGAGCTTTCCGGTCTCCTCGTCGTACCAGTGGTTCATGGGCATGCCGTAGGGGTAACCGTCGTCGCCCATGACTGACAGGACGCCCCTCTTTGCTTCCTTCAGCACCGCCAGGCACTCGTCCCGGTCCAGCCGCTGTCTGATTCTCTGTATCTCTCTGAACATGTAGCTCCTCGCTTATTTCCGGATCCTCTTCTCAATCCAGCCGCCGATATACCGGTATACCTCGTCCCGGTCCCGCTCGTTCAGGATCTCGTGGCGGTCCCCCGGGAAGAGCTTGTCGTTCACGTCGGCGAAATCCAGCTGACGGTATCTGGCGGCCAGCTTCTCCACGGCCCGCTTTCCTCCCACGGGATCCAGCTCTCCGGAGACGATCAGCAGGGGCAGGGACCGGCGAATGTTGTCGAACTCCTCCTCCCGGGATACCGCCAGCATGACGGCGAAGAAATCCCGGTAAGCACCGGCGGTGAAGGGAAAGCCGCAGAGGGGATCCGCTTCGTAGGCGGCGACGTTCTCCGGATTGACGGACAGCCAGGCCAGACGCCCCTCTCCGGGGAAGGCCTTCGCGTTTCCGCCCAACACCATGCCCTCGAGCAGGGGAGATTGGGACCGCTCGCCCTTCGTCCGGCAGATCATGCGGGACAGGCGCAGGCCGGTTTTGGCCAGGGAGGCGGGGATCCATCCCGTACCCATGATCACCGCCCCCGCCAGCTCCCCTCCGTACAGGGCCAGATACCGGCGGGCGAAGAAGGAGCCCATGCTGTGGCCCAGCAGGAACACCGGCAGACCGGGGAAGCGCCGCTTGGCCTCCAGGGTGACGGTTTTCATGTCGTCGATCACAATGCCGGAGGCGTCTCCTTCCGCGAAAAAGCCCAGATCCCCGGGGGCACGGACGGAGCCTCCGTGGCCGAGATGGTCGTGTCCGATGACGGCGATGCCCTCCCCCGTCAGATACGCGGCGAAGGGCTCGTAGCGGTCGATGTGCTCCGCCATGCCGTGGGTGACTTGGAGGACGGCGCGGGGCTCGGTCTCCGGCTCCCACAGGACGGCGCGGAGCGTTCTCCCGGAGGCCCGGGATGGGATGGTCAGTTCGGTCCGGTTCATGGCGGCCTCCCGCTCGTTGATGGGTATAACCATTGTAGCATATTTTCGTCCCGCTGAAAAGGGGTTTTGTGAAATCCGACAAAATTCGCGGAAGCCGTTTTCAGCGGAGGCCGGAGCGCGGTTTGGACAGAATGACGATTTACAGATCTGGAAAAAGTGATATAATACAGAGGAACGGAAGAAAACGGAGGATGGGACCATGAAAAAGGACGGAGGGACCTCGCGCCCCGAGAAGATCATGCGGGCGGCCGGCGTGCTGCTGTGGATCGCCCTCATCGGGATCTTCCTGCTGAACCGGGACCGGATCACCGTGGAGAGCATTCTGGAGAAGACGCCCCGCAATCCCTGGGAGGCGGTCCCCCTGATGCTGGTCTTCTTCGCCGTGAAGGGCATGAGCATGGTCATGTACGCGGGGATCCTCTATACGGCCTCCGGACTGCTGTTTCCCCTGCCGCTGGCCGTGGCCGTGAACCTCGCCGGAACCGCGGTGATGGTGACGGTGCCCTGGCTTTGCGGACGGCTGGTGGGAGGAGACGCCGCGGCCCGGTTCGACGCGAAATACCCGGCGGCGGCGAGGCTGGCGGCCTTCCGGGAGAAGAACGACTGGCTGTTCTCCCTGGGCGTGCGGACGCTGGGCGGCCTGCCCTCCGATCCCCTGAGCCTGTATCTGGGGGCAGTGAAGCTGGACTGGCTCCCGCTGGCGTTCGGCGGCGTCGTGGGCTATCTCCCGAAGGAGGTGACCCTTCCGCTCATGGCTCAGCACGCGGACGATCCCACATCCCCGGTCTTCGTGATCTCCACCGCCGTGGCCGGGATCTTCGCCTGCGCCCCCGCCGTGTTCCTGCTGATTTTGAGGATACGGAAAGCCGTGGAGAAGAGGAAGGGGAAAAGGATGCTCTAAGTCAGCGGTCCTGTGCATGGCAGACTCTCCTTCAGTCAGCATAGCTGACAGCTCCCTCTGGGAGGGAGCCGTAAGGGAAGGCCGCCCTCCTGCCTCCCTCTCAGAGGGAGGGGGACCGCTCGCGGTGGAAGGAGAGTCTGCTGAATTCAAATGAATATCAAAATCGGGGGATATACATATTGCTGACTTAACTATCCCTTTCAGTAAGAAAGAATCCTGTTTCGGAGGTTCGCTCATGAAAACGACTGGAATCCTGTTTGAGAAGCCGTGGGGGGAGGCCGTGTTCGGACGGAGCCTGCCGTCGCGGTACGTCTACCCCCGGGAACAGCTGACGGCGGAGCCGGTTTTTCCCTATTTCATTCTGGACGGCGGGGCCTTCCATTTCGCGAACGACGTCCTCGGCACGACGGACAGCGACCGGTGGCTCCCCAGGATCATGGACGGCTCCCTCATGGAGGTGTTCCGGCACGGGGAGGGAGAGTACGGCTGGGAGGCCTCCTTCGCCTACACGGATCCCGTCGGCTTCCGGAAGAAATACGAATGGCAGATCTGGCCCCAGCGGCTCTACATGACCATCCCCCTGGCCCACGCCTGGCTGAGGACCGGCGAGGAGCGGTATGCGGCCCGGTGGCTGGAGATCGTCCGGGGCTGGGACGCGGCGCACCCCTATCAGCCCTTCGACCCGGACCGGAACTACCTGCTGACCGACATGACCTGGCGGGACATGCAGGCGGCTTGGCGGACCCTGTCCCTGCTCCACGGGGCCTTCATGTTGGACGACGCGCCCTTCTCGGCGGAGGACTGGCGGTATCTGACAGACTTCATCCGGCTCCACGCGGACCATCTGCTGGAGGAGTCGAAGGACAGGCTGGAGAGACGGCATGCCCAGAACCACGTGCTTCAGATCGGGGTCGCCCTGATCATGGCGGGCGCCTTGTTCCCGGAGCTTGAGCGGGCCGGGGAGTATATCCGGTACGGCCGCGAGACCGTGCGGATGAATATGGAGCGGGCGATCTTCCCGGACGGAGGCTCCGACGAAGACAGCCCCTCCTACAGTCATTTCATCGCCCGGCTCTATCTGGAGGCATATCTGCTGCTGGAAAACAACGGACTCGAGCCCGTCCCCGGCCTGCGGGAGAGCGTCCTGCGCCAGTACGAATGGCTCCGGGTGACCATGGCTCCGGACGGGGAGGCCCCGCGGATCTCGGACTCCTACGGCCTGGACGCCCGGGCGGATCTGGCGCGGGTGAGCCGTCTCATCCCCATCCGGACCCACGAGGAGCGGGGGGACGTTCTGCTTCCGGACAGCCGGGTGGCGGTGCTCCGTCGGGGAAGGCTGACCCTGCTTGCGGACGCCATGGACTACCGGCGGGGACATCAGCACGCGGGACGGCCCCAGATCCTGCTCTGGTACGGGACCGATCCGATCCTGGTTGACGGCGGATGCTGCAGCTACGACCGCTGGGAGCTCTACCTGCCCCTCATGACGGCGGCGTACCACAACGTGATCCGGGTCCCGGGACCCCACGACAGCCGGGAAAACACGATCCGCACCTTCCTCGACGCCTCCCGCATGGAGGAGGGGATCTTGCGGTTCGGAGCGGACGTGGACACGGCGGCAGGGGCTTCGTACCGGTGGGAACGGGAGCTGACCGTGTCCGGGGACGGGAAAACGCTGATCCTCTCGGACCGGGCGGAGCAGACGTCGGACGGGGAGCCGCTGCCCTTTGAATCGAATCTCTATTTCGGGCGGCACGACGCGGACTGCCCTCTGACGGGAAATCCGGACCGGCGGCGGATGCGGCTTCTGTCCGGGGAGATGCTTCTGACGGTGGAATCGGAGCGGGAGGGCTTCACCTTCACCGCTCCCGTGGAAAACGGGGAGAACCGGATCGACTACGCCCTGGTATTCTCCGTCACCGGGACGGGGCGGTATGAAAACCGGACGGTCTTCACCTTTGAGGACCGGTAAGCGGACACTTGGAAAGGAGCGGACCATATGGAACGGAAGAGCGGAGGAGAGGACAGGCGGGCGGCGTTCATCACCCTGCCGGAATACGCGGACGCCGTGCCCGTGGACGTGTTTCACCGTCAGCTGGAGAAGAAGGAGATCCGCACTGTCCTGCCGAAGAACCTGCACGTGCTGTACCGGGCGCGGTTCGGCGTCCGGGCGGGGGAGAGGACCGTCATCCGGATCACCGCGGATGACGGATACCGGCTTTTCGTCAATGGACGGTTCGCCGGTCAGGGTCCCGCGCCCTGCTTCCCCTTCAAGACCTACGTGAACGAAATCGATCTGACGCCCTTCGTCCGGGAAGGGGAGAACCTTCTGGCGGTCCACACCCTGTACCAGGGGCTCATCAACCGGGTCTGGGTCAGCGGCGACGATCGGCTGGGGCTGTGGTTTGAGGTCCGATGCTCGGACGGAAACGGGGAACGGACGGCGGCGGTCAGCGATGAAGCGGTGCGGTGCCGTCTCCACTCCGGATTCGAGGTCCTGGGAAAGGTGGGCTACGACACCCAGTTCATGGAGCGGTACGATTCCCGGGCTCCGGAGGTCGGATTTGAGTCCCCGGACTACGACGACAGCGGATGGGGCTTTGCCGCGCGCTGTCTTCACAACGACAGGACCCTCTGCCCCCAGCCCTCGGCCATGCTGGAATTCGAGCGGATCGAGCCCACGGCCTGCGAGCGGTTGGAGTTTCCCGACGGGAGAGTGCGGCTGACGTACGATTTCGGCGCGCATTACGTGGGGAATCTGACCGCCGTCGCACGGGGCGAGCGCGGGGACCGGATCGTGCTGCGGTTCGGGCAGGAGCTGGACGGGGAGGGCCGGGTGCGGTTCGTGCTCCGGTCCGGATGCCGCTACGAGGAGGAGTGGATCCTCTCGGGCGGGGAGGATCGTCCGGATCCCTTCGACTACAAGTCCTTCCGGTACGCGGAGCTGGAGCTTCCGGCGGACTGTTCGCTCACGGACGCGGCGGTGGAGGCGAGACACTATCCCTTCCGGCTGAAAAGACTCTGCAACACGGCGGACCCGGATCTGGTGCGGATCTGGAGCCTGTCGGTGCGGTCCCTGAAATACGGGGTGCAGGAGGTCATTCAGGACTGCATGGACCGGGAGAAGGGGCAGTATCTGGGGGACGGATCCTTCACCTCGGCCTCCTTCGCGGTGCTGACCGGGGATCTTTCCATCATGGAGAAGCTCATCGACAACGCCTTCGATACGGCCTTCATCAACCGGGGGCTCATGACCTGCTCTCCCTGCTCCATGATGCAGGAGATCGCGGAGTACGTGCTGATGCTGCCCCATCTTCTGCTGACCCACGTCCGGCTCTCGGGATCGGCGGAGTTCGCGGGGCGGTATTATGACCGGATGTGTGACGTGCTGGACTTCTTCCGGGAATCCTACGAGCATCAGGACGGCCTGCTGTACGGGCTGGACAAATGGTGCGTGGTGGACTGGCCGGCTCCGGCCCGGGACGGATACGACTTCGATCTCAGCGAGGGAAAGATCAACCCGGGGACTCACAGCGTCATAAACGCCTATCATGTCGGGGCAGTGAAGGCCGTGAACCGGCTGGCGGCTGTGCTTGGACGGGAGCGGTACCGGGATCCGGAGCCTATGATCCGGGCCTACCGGGATAATTTCTGGGACGCGGACCGGCTGGCGGGGAGGGATATTCCGAGGAAGGCCGACCGGGAGGGAAGAGCCCACTGCGCCCTGCCTTCCTTCGCCTTTGCCCTGTGCTTCGGGCTGATTCCCTGCGGGGAGGGCGTGCGGCGGACCGTGGAGCGGATCATGGAGGCCCCGGCGGAGAGGATGGCCTTCTTCGGGACCTTCGCCGCGCTGGTTGGTCTGAAGCGGCTGGGACGGGAGGACCTGATCCGGCGGCTCATGAAGGACGAGGGACGTTGGCTCCGGATGCTCCGGGAAGGCGCGGACTCCACCTACGAGGCCTGGGGCCGGGACGCCAAATGGAACACTTCCCTCTTCCACCTGTGCTACACCTATCCCGTCCTGTTCCTCTGCGACTGGGGCATGGAGGATGTGTTCAGCTGAACAAACGCAAAAAACAGCCTGATCCGGTGAAGCGGGATGCTTCGGATCAGGCTGTACGATTGTCGGGATTCATACTATTCTCAACCTAAAAAGATAATCTGTCAAAGATGTGCAAAAAACAAAGTCAGAAAAAGTGCACTGCACGTTACCCCGTGCTGCACGAAGAGAAGAATGCTGCACCAGTGTATTTATAA
>CACYWX010000114.1 GCA_902778205.1 uncultured Ruminococcus sp.
ACCGGGCGGATCTTCTGGGCCGGGACTACGCCTCCCGGGTGTACGCCGTGTACCGGAACAAAAAGCCGAAGTACTTCATCGACGCCTTCATCCTGACGGAGCACCAGTTCCTGCGCTACGAGGGAGAGGGACTCCGGGTGGGTGCGACTCCGGACGGACGGCACAGGGGCGATCCCACCTGCGACTCCATCGCAGCGCTCCGGGGCAAGGCCTCCGAGGGTCCCACGGCCATGCTGAAGAGCGCAGCGAAGCTGCCCCAGAATCAGGCGGACGGCATTTCGGTGCTGAACCTGACCGTGCAGAAATCCTTTTCCGACGAGTCCCTCCGGGCTCTGGTGGAGGGGTATTTCGCCATGGGCGGCATCCAGGTGCAGGTGACCTGTACCTCGGAGGAGGAGCTGAAGGACGCCATGGAGAACCCCGATCTCCACCGGGACATGATCGTGCGGGTGGGCGGCTACTCCGAATACTGGGGCAATCTGACCCCGGCGCTCCGGAAGGCCGTCTTCGAGCGGGACGTCCACCGGGCGGGGGAGTGAAGCCCGCTTCGATCCATAACGCAGAAAAAGAAAAAGCGCGCCGGTTTTCCGATCGGGGAAGGCCGGCGCGGAGGTTTGTGAATGGGGGTACGGAGCTCACAGCGAGCCGCGGAAGCCCCGTCCGATGATCTCGGAGCTGGTGGTGATGATAATGAAGGCGGCGGGGTCGATCTCCTTCGCCTTTTGCTGGAGCCCGGGGGCTTCGTGGCGGCGGCACACCGTATGCAGGATCGTCTTGTCCTCATGGGTGTATGCGCCCTGTCCGTATTCCACCGTGACGCCGTGGTGGAGGGAGGTCAGGATGTAGTCCGAAATGGCGTCCGGCTTCGTGGTGATGATGACGAAGTACTTGCAGGCGTCCAGGCTTTCGATGACGCTGTCCACAAGGAACGCCTTGACGAAGAGTCCCGCCAGGGAGAAGAGCCCAGTGCGGATCCCGAAGACGAAGAAGGAGGAGGCCGCGATGAAAAAGTCCACGCAGAGCAGGGCCATGCCCACGTTCAGGTGCGTGTGCTTCTTCAAAATCAGAGCCACGATGTCCGTGCCACCGGAGGAAGCGTGGGCGTGGAAGAGCAGGGCGGAGCCGATGGCGGTGAGGATCATGGCGTAGGCAAGCTCCAGAAACGGCTGGTCGGTGAGCGGCGCATCCATGGGGATGAGCCACTCGAGAACCTGGGTCAGGCCGGAGAAGAGCAGGGAGCAGACCGTGGTGCGCAGTCCCGTCTCCCGTCCCAGGACGATAAATCCGGTGATCAGGAGCGCGACGTTGAGGATGGAGATCCAGGTGGCGGGGGATACGGGGGTGATGCGGCCCAGAAGCGTGCCCACGCCGCTGACGCCTCCCGTTGCGAAGCCGTTGGGGATCTTGAAGAAATAGACGCCGACGGTGAGCAGAACAGTGCCGCAGAGGATCAGGAGCCAGTCCCGGACAGTCCGGTTCTTCTGATTCATGGGGGAAAACCTCCGGTGATGCGGAATAAAAATGTAGAAACCAACGTATTGTATCACAGTTCCGCGGGAAAAGCAAGGAGGGGGCCGTGACGGATGTTCCAAATGCGCGGCGCGGGGCGCGGGAAAAATTGTCGGAAAAAACGTCCCCATCCCCTTGACAGAAAAATCCGGATGGTGTATAATAAACGAGTAAAAACGAAGCAGAACTTTTCCCGTTCTCACCCTGCTGCAGAGGCACGACAGGGTTCATACCGATGCAGAGGCGTATTGTCGCACGGGAAAGGTTTTCCGTGCGATTTTTTGTTTCATTACATGGGGGTGTTTCACAATTAGCGCGAAAGAACTGATTATCAATGACGACATCCGGGCAAGAGAGGTGCGGATGATCGACGAGAACAACGGGCAGCTCGGCATTATGAGCCTGAACGACGCGAAGACCTACGCCTACGACAAGGGTCTCGACCTCGTCCTGATCGCACCGACCGCACAGCCTCCCGTCTGCCGGGCCATGGATTACGGCAAGTACCGCTATGAGCTCGACAAGAAGGAGAAGGAAGCCAAGAAGAAGCAGCAGATCGTGGAGGTCAAGGAGGTTCAGCTCTCCTGCCGCATCGATACGCACGACTTCGAGACGAAGGCCAACCGGGCCATCAAGTTCCTTCAGGAAGGCAACAAGGTCAGAGTGAGCCTGCGCTTCAAGGGCAGAGAAATCGCCCATCAGGAGCTGGGCCGCGAAATGCTCGCGAGATTTGAGGAAGCAGTATCGGAATTCGGGACAGTCGATAAAAAGCCTGCGCTCGACGGAAGACAGCTTACGATGTTCATCGCTCCCGTGAAAGCCGCGGCGAAGTGACGCGCTAATGAGAGTCCGCCAGAGGTGCTGACAAAACGTCCAACAATTCAATCATCGAAAGGATTTGCAAAGACATGGGAAAGATCAAGACGCATAAGGCTTCTGCCAAAAGATATTCCGTCACCGGAACGGGCAAGGTCAAGGTGTATCACTCCGACCACCGCCACAACCTGGGCCAGAAGACCCGCAAGAGAAAGAGACACCTCAGAAGCAGCCAGATCCTGAGCCCCGCGATGACCGCGACCGTCAAGAGACTCATCAACAAAGACTGAACAGAAGAGCGACAGAAAGGATAGAATATCATGGCAAGAGTGAAAGGCGCGATGATGTCGCGCAAGAGAAGAAATAAGGTCTTAAAGGCAGCGAAGGGTTACTGGGGTTCCAAGTCGAAACACTTCAAGATGGCGAAGCAGGCCGTCATGAAGAGCGGCAACTACGCCTATATCGGCCGCAAGCAGAAGAAGAGAGAATTCCGTTCCCTCTGGATCGCCCGTATCTCCGCCCAGGCCAAGGTCAACGGCATGAACTACTCCACGCTGATGCACGGTCTGAAGAAGGCCGGCGTGGACCTCAACCGCAAGATGCTGGCTGAGATCGCCGTTTCCGACAAGGAAGCCTTCGCCGCGATCTGCGAGACCGCCAAGGCCGCTCTCTGATCCGATCAAACTGTAAGAACCTTCGGGGTGTTGCCGCTCAGTGACACCCCGGTTTTCTGTCATTGGGAAAGGCCGCGGGAGAAAATCCCGGAAAAGGGGGACGCATGGAGCGGGAACGATTTGTGAACGAAACCGGCGCGGATTTCATCACCTCCCGGGCGAATCCGAGGGTGGTCCTGTACGCCGGACTGGACGACAGGAAGAAGCGGAATGAGGCCGGGCTGTTTCTGGCGGAGGGGATCAAGCTGACCCGGGACGCCCTGGCGGCGGATTACCCGGCGAGAGAGATCCTTCTGTCGGAAGCGGCCCTCGGGAAATCCCCGGATGCCGTGGAAGCCGCCGCGGAAGCGCACCGGAAGGGGATCCCCGTCGCTCTGCTGTCCGATTCCGCCTTAGAGAAGATCTCCACGGAGAAGGCTCCTCAGGGGATCATCGCCGTGCTGAGGCTTCCGGCTCCTCCTCCGGCGGACGGGTTTGCCGCCTGGGCGGAAGGAAAGCGGCTTCTGATGCTCTGCGAAATTCAGGATCCCGGGAATCTCGGCACCATCCTGCGGTCCGCCGAGGCGCTGGGCGTGGGAGGGGTCGTGCTGGCCGGATGCGCCGATCCTTATCAGCCGAAAGCGGTCCGGGCGGCTATGGGGACCCTGTTCCGTCTGCCGATCTGGACGGCGGAGAATGGCGCGGACTGCGTCAGAGCGCTCCGGGCAGCGGGACGACGGGTGCTGGCCGCGGCTCTGGGGGAGAACGATCTGACCCTCGGGGACTACGAGCCGCTCCCCGGGGACTGTCCCGTCATCGGAAACGAGGGCCACGGACTCCCGGCCGAGGTGCTGGAGGCGGCGGATTTCTGCCTGCGGATCCCCATGGCAGGGGGCGCGGAGAGTCTGAACGCATCCGCCGCGGCGGCCTGTATCCTGTGGGAATACTACCGTGGAAGGAGGATGCTCTGATGGACGAAAGAGCATACTGGATCTGGCTGGCGGAGGCCTTCGGACAGGGAAGTCCCCTGGCGGCTCTGCTGGTCCGGCGGTTCGGGAGCGCCCGGGCCGTGTTCGAGGGAGCCGCGGATGAGCTGGAGCCCGACGCCGAGGTGAGAAGCGAAACCGCCGCCTCGATCCGGGAGACGGTGCGGAAGAAATCCCTGACCCGGGCGGAGGACATTGCGGCCCGGTGCGACAACCGGGGGATCCGCATCCTGACCTGCGATTCTCCCGCGTATCCCGACGCGCTCCGGACCCTGAGGGACATGCCCATGGTCCTCTATGTGCTGGGCGAGCTGCCCGACGTGACGGACCGGCTGAGCACCGCCGTGGTGGGGACCCGGAAAATGACCGACTACGGCCGCCGGATCGCCTACGCCCTGGGAGCAGGACTGGCCTTCGGAGGCGCGGTGGTGGTGAGCGGCATGGCGCTCGGAGCGGACAGCATGGCTCTGGCCGGCGCTCTGGACGCGGGAGGTCCTGTTCTTGCCGTGCTGGGGTGCGGCGTCGACATCGTCTATCCCTCGGAGCACGGGGAGCTCTATCACCGGATCCTGGAAAACGGCGCGGTTCTCTCGGAGTATCCGCCCGGATCCCCGCCGGTGGGCAGCCATTTCCCGGTCCGGAACCGGATCATGAGCGGGCTGTCCGACGCCGCCGTGGTGGTGGAGGCCGGACGGGGAAGCGGCGCGCTGATCACGGCACGTCTGGCTCTGGAACAGGGACGCCGTCTCTTCGCCGTGCCCGGACGGGTGGGCGACGAGGGAGCGGAGGGGACCAACGACCTCATCCGGGAGGGTGCTCTTCCGGTGATGCGTCCCGAGGACGTGCTGTCCGAATTCGCCCATATTTACAAGTCGGTGAATCTCCCGCTGGCCCACACCCGGCTGAGGAACCTCAATTTCGAGGAGCTGTCCCGGGAGGCCATGGAGAGGACCGGCATCGGCGTGAGGGACGGAGCGCGCGGAAAACCCTCCGGATCTCCCGGCGCAAGATCCCGCGATTTCCGGGATACGCCGCGGAGACGGGCCGACGAGAAGTTCCGCCGGGCGTCGGAGGAGGGGCGTTGGTCAGACCGGTCCGGCGTAGAAGCTCCCACCCCGGAGAAGGAATCCGCCGTTCCGCGGGAAGATGAGCCGAAGAAGACCGCCGCGCCGAAGGAACCGACAGCTCCCGTATCCGCGCCGGCTCCAAAAGAGAACGATTTTGGAAAAAGGGAAAAACAAACTGTAAATTCTGCGAAAAACTTTGTCCCGGCGCAAAAAACCGAGCTGGACCTGCTTGATGAAAGCGAACTGAAGGTATATAATAAAATGAAACCGTCCGTGCCGACCCTGCCGGACGAGCTGGTGGACGCGGATACGCCCATCGGCGCGGTCCTCTCCGCCCTGACGGTGCTGGAGCTGACGGGGGCGGTGGAATCCGGGAGCGGCGGGTACTTCATGCGCGTCGCGCCGGACGACATCATGCTGTCTGAGAACAGTTGAAAGGAAACACTCTCAGAATGACCAATCTTGTGATTATGGAATCTCCCTCCAAGGCCACCACGGTGAAGGGCTATCTCGGCTCCTCCTACAAGGTGGTGGCTTCCAAGGGACATATCCGCGATCTGCCGAAATCCACCCTCGGGATCGACATCGACCACGATTTCGAGGCTCACTATATCAACATCCGGGGCAAGGGCGACCTGATCCGGGAACTGAAAAAGGAAGTCAAGAACGCCGACCGGATCTTCCTGGCGACGGACCCTGACCGGGAGGGCGAGGCCATTGCCTGGCACCTGATGAACGCCCTGGACATCCCCGCCGCCAAGGCCAGACGGGTGACCTTCAACGCCGTCACCAAGAGCGTGGTGAAGGAGGGCATCAAGCACCCCCGGGACATCGACATGGACATCGTCAACGCCCAGCAGACCCGGCGGCTTCTGGACCGGATCGTGGGCTACAAGCTGTCCCCCTTCCTCTGGAAGACCGTGAAGAGCGGTCTGTCGGCGGGGCGCGTGCAGTCCGTTGCCACCCGGATCATCGTGGACCGGGAAAACGAGATCCGCGCCTTTAAGCCCGAGGAATACTGGACCGTCACCGCAAGTCTGAAGGCCTCCGACGGCAAGGGCTTCGAGGCGAAATTCCACGGACCGGCCGACACGAAGGAAAAGCGGGACCTCCACTCCGAGGAGGAGGCCATGGAGGTGTTCCGGGACGTGGACGGCAAGCCCTTCCTCGTGGAGTCCATCAAACGGGGCAAGCGCATGAAGAACCCTGCGCCTCCCTTTGAAACCGCCACGCTCCAGCAGGAGGCCTCCCGGAAGCTGAACTTCCAGTCCCAGCGGACCATGCGGGTGGCGCAGGAGCTGTACGAGGGCGTGAACGTAGGCGCGGAGAACGGCGGAGTCCAGGGTCTGATCACCTATATGAGAACCGACTCCCTCCGGATCTCCGACGAGGCCAGGGACGCGGCGAAGACCTTCATCCTCGGCAAATACGGCGAGCAGTACTATCCCGCCGAGCCGAGGGTCTACAAGTCACGGTCCGGAGCCCAGGACGCCCACGAGGCGATCCGTCCCTCCGGCGCCATGCTGGAGCCCTCCGTCATCCGCAAGCAGCTGACCCCGGACCAGTACCGGCTGTACAAGCTTATCTGGGACCGGTTCATCGCCAGCCAGATGGAGTCCGCGGAGCTCTCCACCGTCCAGACGGATCTGACCGCCGGCGGATGGCTGTTCCGGACCTCCGGCTACACCGTGAAGTTCCCGGGCTATATGGCGCTGTACGAGGAATCCACCGACGAGAAGAACGCCCAGGATGACGAGAAGAACACCCGCCTGCCGTCCCTCGAGGAGGGAGAGCTTCTTCAGGCGGAGAAGGTCCTGCCCGAGCAGCACTTCACGGAGCCCCCGGCCCGCTACACCGAGGCGTCCCTGGTGAAGCTGCTGAAGGAGAATGGCATCGGACGCCCCTCCACCTACGCCACCATCATCACCACCATCACCACCCGCGGCTATGTGAAGCGGGAGGGAAAGTCCCTGCTGCCCACGCCGCTCGGCGAGGTGACCACGGAGCTCATCGGGGAGTACTTCCCGGATATCGTGGACTCCCAGTTCACCGCCTCCATGGAGGACAGGCTGGACGGCATCGAAAGCGGGGAGACCACCATGCTGGATGTTCTCCGCACCTTCTACGACGGCTTCGCCAAGGAGCTGGACCGGGCCTTCAAGACGGTGGGAGACCGTGAGGTGGAGGTGCCCGTGGAGGAGACCGACATCATCTGTGACAAATGCGGCGCGCGGATGGTGGTGAAGAACGGACGCTACGGCAAGTTCGCTGCCTGCCCCAACTATCCCGCCTGCAGGAATACCCGTCCCCTGGCCCAGACCACGGACGGACTGGTGGAGAAGAAGCCGGAGATCGCGGAGGAGAAGTGCGAGCTCTGCGGTGCGGACATGATCCTCAGAACCGGGCGGTACGGCAGCTTCTACGCCTGCTCCCGCTATCCGGAGTGCAAGAACACCCGCCAGAAGAACCGGCCTCTCGGCGTGAAGTGCCCGGACTGCGGCGCGGATCTGGTGATCAAATACGGCAAGAACCGGACCATGTTTTACAGCTGCAGCCGGTACCCGGAGTGCAAATTCTCCTCCTGGGACCTGCCGCTTGCGGAGAAATGCCCCAAATGCGGCGGCATGCTGTACCGGAAGAAGGGCAAGAACCAGATCGTCTGCAAGACCGAGGGCTGCGGCTACAAGGCGGAGGCAGAGGACGCGCCCGCTCAGACGGAAGAGAACTGAATCATGACTGATACGATCCAGATTTACGGGGCCGGGCTGGCCGGAAGCGAGGCGGCCTGGCAGGCGGTCAGACAGGGCGTGCGGGTCCGCCTGTACGAGATGAAGCCGGAGAAGAAGACCCCCGCCCACCATACGGACGGCTTCGCCGAGCTGGTCTGCTCCAACTCCCTGCGCTCCGCCGAGCTGACCAACGGCGTGGGCCTGCTGAAGGAGGAGCTGAGGCGCATGGGCTCCCTCATCATGGAGGCGGCGGATGCTTCCCGGGTGGCGGCGGGCGGCGCGCTGGCGGTGGACCGGACGAAGTTTTCCGATTATGTGACCGAAAAGCTCCGGTCCCATCCCCTGGTGGAGGTGATTTCCGCCGAAATGACGGAGATTCCGGAGGAGGAGATCACCGTGGTGGCCACGGGTCCTCTGACCTCCGACGCCCTGGCCGGGACCATCTCCCGGATGACCGGGGGAAAGAGTCTGTACTTCTACGACGCCGCCGCTCCCATCGTGGACGCGGAGTCCGTGGACATGACGAAGGCCTTCTTCGCCTCCCGGTACGGCAAGGGCGGCGCGGACTACATCAACTGTCCCATGACGGAAGCGGAATACAAGGCGTTTTACGAGGCCCTGCTGTCCGCCGAGGAAGCGCCCCTGCACGATTTCGAGGCCGGGGACAGGCTGAAGGTCTTCGAGGGATGCATGCCCGTGGAGGTCATGGCGCGCCGGGGAGAGGACACTCTGCGCTACGGTCCCATGAAGCCCGTGGGGATCCGGCATCCCGAAACGGGGGAGGAATACTACGCCGTGGTGCAGCTGCGCCGGGAGAACGACGCGGGCACCATGTACAATCTGGTGGGCTTCCAGACCCATCTGACCTGGCCGGAGCAGCGGCGGGTCTTCTCCATGATCCCGGGACTGG
>CACYWX010000115.1 GCA_902778205.1 uncultured Ruminococcus sp.
GCCGTCCGGCCAGCCTGAGCTCCTCCAGATGAGCCTCGTCCTCGCGCTCCTCGCCGGTGATGGGACGGAGGTCCCGGGCGCCGGATACGGGATCGGTGATCTCCTCGAAGAGGTTCTTGCCGTTCACGTTCTCGTTGGGCAGCACGTCGCGGTCCAGGCCGGCCATCTTCAGGCACTCGGAGATGTCCGCCTCGGTAGCGCCGTCGAAGACCGGGGTCATGATCTTCCAGCCCAGCTTCTTGGCGGCGATGCCCAGATGGACCTCAAGCACCTGACCGATGTTCATGCGGGAAGGCACGCCCAGGGGGTTCAGCACGATGTCCAGCGGCGTGCCGTCGGGCAGGAAGGGCATATCCTCGGGGGGCAGGATGCGGGACACGACGCCCTTGTTGCCGTGGCGGCCGGCCATCTTGTCGCCCACGGAGATCTTTCTCTTCTGGGCGATGTAGACGCGGACCACCTTGTTGACTCCCGGAGGCAGCTCGGGGCTGTTGTCCCTTGTGAAGACCTTGACGTCCACCACCGTGCCCTGCTCGCCGTGAGGGACTCTCAGGGAGGTGTCGCGGACCTCGCGGGCCTTTTCGCCGAAGATGGCGCGCAGCAGGCGTTCCTCGGCGGTGAGCTCGGTCTCGCCCTTCGGCGTGGTCTTGCCCACCAGGATGTCGCCGGCGTGGACCTCGGAGCCCTTGCGGATGATGCCGTCGGCGTCCAGATCCTTCAGGGCGTCCTCGCCCACGTTGGGGATCTCGCGGGTGATCTCCTCCGGACCCAGCTTGGTGTCCCGGGCCTCGTGGGAGTATTCCTCGATGTGGATGGAAGTGTAGACGTCGTCGCGGACCAGCCGCTCGTTCAGAAGGACGGCGTCCTCGTAGTTGTAGCCCTCCCAGGTCATGAAGCCGATGAGGGCGTTCTTGCCCAGGGCGATTTCGCCGTTGGCGGTGGCGGGACCGTCCGCGATGATCTGTCCGGCCTCGACCCG
This sequence comes from uncultured Ruminococcus sp., assembly GCA_902778205.1. Taxonomy (GTDB): domain Bacteria; phylum Bacillota; class Clostridia; order Oscillospirales; family CAG-272; genus UMGS1696. Next base: position 980 of record CACYWX010000115.1, read on the forward strand.
GTCGCCCTGGTTGACGATGGGCCACTGGTTGACGCAGGTGCCCTGGTTGGAGCGCTTGAACTTGATCAGGCGGTAGGTGTCCTTGTGGCCGTCGTCGCAGTGGATGACGATCTCGTCGGCGGTGACGCTCTCGGCCCAGCCGCCGTTCTCAGCCACGACGACCACGCCGGAGTCGATGGCCGCCTTGTATTCCATACCGGTACCCACGATGGGGGAGTCGGTGGTGAGGAGCGGCACGGCCTGCTTCTGCATGTTGGAGCCCATCAGGGCGCGGGAGTTGTCGTCGTTCTCGAGGAACGGGATCATGGCCGTGGCCACGGATACCACCATCTTCGGGGAGACGTCCATGAGGGAGACCTTCGCGGGATCCACGGACACGATGTCGGCGCGGTCCCGGGCGGTGACCTTGGCGTTGGCGAAGCAGCGGTTCTCGTCCAGGGGCTCGTTGGCCTGCGCGACGATGTAGTTGTCCTCCACGTCCGCGGTCATGTACTCGATCTCGTCGGTGACACGGTGGCGGACGGTGCCGTCGGGCATGGTCTCGTGGACAACCTTGTGGTAGGGAGCCTCGATGAAGCCGTATTTGGAGATCTTGGCGTAGGTGGCCAGATAGGAGATCAGACCGATGTTGGGACCTTCGGGGGTCTCGATGGGGCACATGCGGCCGTAATGGGTGTAGTGGACGTCGCGGACCTCGAAGGATGCCCGGTCACGGGACAGACCGCCGGGACCCAGGGCGGAGAGACGTCTCTTGTGGGTCAGCTCGGCCAGGGGGTTGTTCTGGTCCATGAACTGGGACAGAGGGGAGGATCCGAAGAATTCCCGGATGGCGGTGACCACGGGCCGGATGTTGATGAGGGTCTGGGGGGAGAGGGTCTCGCTGTCCTGGATGTTCATGCGCTCCTTGACCTGTTTGTCCATACGGGCCAGGCCGATGCGGAACTGGTTCTGGAGCAGCTCGCCCACGGAGCGGAGACGCCGGTTGCCCAGGTGGTCGATGTCGTCCACGCAGCCCACGTCGTGGGACAGGGCCAGCAGGTAGTTGATGGAGGCCAGGATGTCGTCGCGGGTGATGTGCTTCGGGCAGAGCTCGCCGATCCTGCGCTTTGCCGCCGCGCGGATGGCCTCCTCGTCGCCGCCGCAGTCCGCGATGATCTCGTTCAGCACGTCATAGGAGCACTTCTCGTTGACGCCGGAGGAATGCAGGTCGTAGCCCAGCACCCACACGGGATCCACGGTGCGGTTGGAGAAGACCTTGACCTCGCCGCCCTCCTCGGAGGTCAGGTAGACCTCGGTGACGCAGGCGCTCTCGATCTTCATGGCGTCTTCCTTGGTCAGGAGCGCGCCGTCCTCGTACAGCAGCTCGCCCGTCATGGGGTTGACCACGGGACGGGAGAGGGTATGGCCCGCAATGCGCTCGCCCAGGGCCAGCTTCTTGTCGAACTTGTGGCGGCCCACCGGATAGAGGTCGTACCGCTTGGGATCGAAGAAGAGGCTGTTCATGAGGGCGTTGGCGGATTCCACGATGGCGGGCTCGCCGGGACGCAGCTTGGTGTAGATCTGCTTCAGGGCCTCGTCGCGGATGGAGGTCTTGTTGGCCTCCGCGTCGGCCTCGCAGGTCTCCTTGTCCAGGGTGACGTTCAGCTTCACCTCGTCGCCGAACATGGCCGCGATGTCCTCCCGGGACTCGATGCCCAGGGAGCGGATCAGCACGGTGACGGGGAGCTTGCGGTTCTTGTCGATCTTGACCCAGAACACGTCGTTGGCGTCGGTTTCGTATTCAAGCCAGGCGCCGCGGTACGGGATCACCTGGGCGGTATAGATTTTCTTGCCGCTCTTGTCGATGGAGCTGGCGTAGTTGATGCCGGGGGAGCGGACGATCTGGGAGACGATGACGCGCTCCGCGCCGTTGATGACGAAGGTGCCCTTCTCGGTCATGAGGGGGAAGTCGCCCATGAAGATGGAGGACTGCTTGACCTCGCCGGTGAGCTTGTTGGTGAGGCGGACGTCCACCTTCAGAGGTGCGGCGTAGTTCACGTCGCGCTCCTTGCACTCCTCAACCGGGAACTTGGGCTTCTGGTCGAGGGAGTACCCCACGAAATCGATGAACAGGTTGCCGGAGTAGTCGGTGATCGGGGAGACGTCCTCGAGCACCTCCATGAGGCCGGTTTCCAGGAACCAGTTGAACGACTCCTTCTGAACGGCGATGAGGCTCGGCATTTCGAGCGGCTCGTCGATCTTGGAGAAGCTCATGCGGATATTCTTTCCTACCTTCTGCGGTTTGACCATCGAGCGATCAACCTCCTTGGAGAATTGGAGATGCAGCGGCCCGGGAGATATATAAATGAGGAAGACAAATGCTGTGCCCGGCCGATGCGCGCTTTTTTCACATTTTATGATTTTAGCATAGAAGTCCATGGAAGTCAAGAGAATTTCCGGGCTGTCAAGAGAGATTTCTCACAATTTACAACCCGGTGCCGAAATGTTTACGAAATGTTTTAATGAAAACAATCTGTAAATATTTGTGTAAAAATCGGTGAACGGACGCGCTTTCGGCGGAATTGACCGGAGAATCCCGCGGGACGGAGGGAAAATTCGTGCAGGTTTCCGGGGAGGGAAATTCATCCCGCACTCTTGCCTTTTCCGCGTCCGTATGGTATAATCTTTTTTGCATGTGCCCGTCCGGGATCGTTCCCGGGGGTTCAGAGCCGAAGCAGTCCTCTGCGATGCTCCGCACGAATGCTTCTATATTGGAAAGGAGTCGATTGCCATGAACAATTTCGACGCTTTTAAGAGTGAGCAGCTGAAGGAGACCGTGCCGTCCTTCAACGTGGGCGATACCATCCGCGTTCACAACCTGATCAAGGAAGGCACCCGCGAAAGAATCCAGATGTACGAGGGAACCGTCATCGGCAAGCACGGCGGCGGCATCTCCGAGACCTTCACCGTCCGCCGCGTGGCTTACGGCGTCGGCGTGGAAAAGACCTTCCCGCTGCACTCCCCCCACGTTGTCAAGGTTGACGTCCTCCGCCGCGGCAAGGTCCGCAGAGCGAAGCTGTACTACCTGAGAGACAGAGTCGGCAAGAGCTCCAAGGTGAAGGAACTGATCTGACGTTCCATCCAGCGCAAAAAAGGCCGGAAACGGTCTTTTTTCGTTTTTTGCGGGGAGCTCTTCACCCGGATTTCATAATTTTTTAATCCCCTCTTGATTGCATGAAGCCCCGGGCGGGTGCTATACTGAAGGCGAATAAAAAATCGCGGCGGAAGGAGGCGGCGGCCTTGAACGGAAACGGACGGAGCGGAGCGGGACGGCTCGCGGCATGGGCGGAGAGACATCCGGTCCCGTGCTTCTTTCTGCTGGCGTTTTTCATGAACCTGCTCATCGAATCCCTTGCGCGGCTGTCCCCCCTCGGCGGGATCGCGTATCTGCTGGAGCGGCCTCTTCCGTTCCTGTTGAACACCCTGGTGCTGTTCGCGGTCTTTTCGGCGTCCCTGCTGTTCCGGCGGCGGCTCTTTGTGCTGGTTGTGACGGCGGCGGGATGGCTGGTGCTGGGGATCGCCAACGCCGTGGTGACCGCCCTGCGCGCTTCTCCCCTGTCCGGCATCGATTTCGCCATTCTCCGTTCCTGCCTGCCCATCGTGAAGGTCTATCTGAGGCCGGGGCACCTGCTTCTGATCCTCGCATTCCTCGGAGCCGTGGGATGGGCGGCGGCGGGGCTGTTCCACCGATCCCGGATCTACGCGGTGAAGCTGCGGCGGGAGGGCGTGCTGTTTCTCTCGGCTGCGGCGGTCAGCGTCGGGGCGGTTCTGCTGTCCGTGTCGGCCGGGGCCGTCGAGACCTCTTTCACCGATCTGCCCGGGGCGTACCGGGACTACGGCTTCGTCACCTGCTTCTCCCTGACCGTGCTGGAAAGAGGGATCGACGAACCCGAGGACTATTCCGCTCCCGTTCTCCGGGCTCTGGCCGCGTCCCTTGCGGATGAGGAGGAAGCGGAGGGAGCGGAGGATCCGGTCCGGCCCAACGTGGTGGCGGTCCAGCTGGAGTCCTTCATGGATCCGGAGCGCATCGCCGGGGCCGTATACCGAGAGAGCCCGACGCCGTATTTCAACGCCCTGAAGGAGGCGTATCCCTCCGGCTTCATGCGGGTCAACACGCTCGGAGCGGGGACGGCCAACACGGAGTTCGAGGTGCTGACGGGCATCGACCTGACCTTCTTCGGCGCGGGGGAGTATCCCTATCAGACCGTGCTGGAGGATGGGGACGCGGTGTGCGAATCCCTGGCGTCGTCGTGGAAGGCTGAGGGATATGCCGCCCACGCCGTCCACAACCACTCCGGGTCCTTCTACGACCGGTACCGGGTGTACGGAGCTCTCGGCTTCGACCGCTTCGTGCCGCTGGAATACATGAACGGTACGGAGGAGAATCCCCTGGGCTGGGCGAAGGACGCCGTGCTGACGGACGAGATCCGGGGCTGCCTGGACTCTACCGGGAGTCCGGATTTCGTCTTCGCCGTGTCGGTACAGGGCCATGGGCTCTATCCGGACGTGGAGGAAACGGAGGACGGTCTGGTGGAAGCGGCTCCGGAGGGATGGAGCGGCGGGGAGAGGGCTCAGCTGTCCTACTACGCCGGGCAGATGCGGGAGATGGACGAGTTTCTCCGGGCGCTGACGGCCATGCTGGAGGAGAGAGCGGCGGAAACGGGGGAGGAGACCCTGCTTCTGCTGTACGGCGACCACCTGCCGCCCCTGCCTCTGGACGGGGATTCCTTCGCGGACGGCTCCGGCGTTCTGGATTCGGAGTACGTGCTGGTGCCCGTGGGAGAGCGGATCGGGGCGCGGCTGGCGGAAACCGGCGACCGGGACCTCGAGGCCTGGCAGACCGGCATGGCTCTTCTGGAGCTGACGGACACGGAGGGCGGGCTGATCGGCCGGTGCCACCGGAGGCTGGGGGACACGCCCGGATTCCGGGACGCCCTGCGGCTTCTGGCCTATGATCTGCTCTACGGGGAGCGGTACGCCTGGGATGGGAAGGAGCCCTTCGAGCGGATGCCGCTGACCATGGGTCTGGACCCGGTCCGGATCGACGGCGTGTTCCCGGGCGGCGGGATGCTGACCGTGCGGGGGGAGAATTTCACGGCCCATTCGGTTGTGACGGTGAACGGACGGGCGGTGAAGACCCTGTTCGTCTCCCCGGCGGAGCTGACCGCGGAGATCGCTGTCTCTCCCGGGGACCGGATCGCCGTGGTTCAGCGCACCGAGGATCTTGTTCTGCTGGGCGAATGCGAGCCGGTGGTGGTGCCCGATCACCGGGACGCGGATAAATAACGGCCCGCGGGTATGCAAATGAAATAAAAACCGCCGCTTTCTCCGGACAGGTTTCCGGGAGGCGGCGGCTTTGTCATGTCGTTGAGAAGCGGTACAGCGATCGGACACCGTTCTCAAGCTAAAAGGGAAACGCGGCTTCTTGAAAGAAGCCTGGCAAGAACTTTTATAATTTCCACTGGTGTAGCTCTCCTCTCCACATGCAGCACGGGGTAACGTGCAGCGTATTTTTTCAGCTTCTTTTTCACACTTCTTTGCAGATTGCCTTTTTAGACTGAGAATAGTATAAAAGCAGATGCCATAGAGTGTTGGTTATCAGGAAAAGCTCCACGGGAACCGCTCCATAATGAAGTTCAGCCGCACGCTGTCAGCCTTCCCCCTGGGGCGGGGAAGGTGGCCCGAAGGGTCGGATGAGGGGGAACGGATGATATGCGGTCGCCTTATTGAGGCGCAGTGAAACGCAGTACAGCGGTCGGACATCGTCGGCTCCCCTTATCTTCTGCAGGTGCGCCGTACGGCGGTCGTGTTTCTCCGGTTTCGGGAGTTCATCCGACGTCCTTGTTTTTTCAGGCGGCGGAATTTTTTGTGAAAAACCTCCGAAAAACGGATGCGGATCCGGCCGGTTTATGCTATAATGGGAAAAACGGAGCCTGCCCGCGGCGGATGCGCCGGCGGAGAGGGATCCGTAACAAGGCATTCATTCCGTATCCGGAGGTGTGAATCCATGAAAAAGACGATCTCCATCCTGCTGGCGGCGCTGACGGCCCTCCTTCCCCTCCTCTCCCTGTCCTCCTGCTCGGACGGCGGCGCGCCCGAGGAGACGGCTCCCGTTTCCCAGACCGCGCCCGCGGATCCGTCCGGCGGCGAAAACGCGGCTCCCGATCCGGAGGAGACGAGGATCCTGCCGGAGCTGCCCGAGGTGACCTACGACGGCGCGGATTTCCGCATGTATCAGTGGGACACCAACAACTGGCACGTGTGGGACGATCTGTGGGTGGAGTCCCTGACCGGCGAGCCCATCAACGACGCGGTGTTCTCCCGGGAGGTCCAGATGGAGCAGACCTACGACGTGAAGGTCTCCCTCCTGATCGACAACTACCTGAAATACGAGGAGAACCTGCGGAACGCCGTCACCTCAGGGGAGGACTCCTGGAAGGTGGTGGTGTCCATGGGTCACGACATTCCGCGGCTCTATCCCTACAACGTGTTCTACAACCTCCACGACGTGCCGTATCTGGATTTCGACAAGCCCTGGTGGAACAAAAACTGCAACGAGAGCTTCACCCTGGCCGGGTACATGCCCTTTACAGTGTCCGACATGACGATCCTGGACAAGGGCGTCACGGCGGCCTGCTTCTTCAACAAGAACATGGCGGCGGACTACGGGCTGGGCTCCCTCTACGACAACGTGCTGGAGAACACCTGGACCATCGCCCGCATGATCGAGCTGGGAGAGGTGGTGGAGACGGACCTGGACGGCAACGGCATCCGGGACGACAACGACCGCTACGGGCTGGTCTGCGGCGACGATCCGGTGTACATGCTCTTCCACAGCGCGGGCGGGCGGTACATCACCAAGGACGAGGACGGCTATCCCGTGCTGTCCTTCCAGTCGGAGTACAACTTCACGGTGATCCCGTACTATCTGGAATACGTCATGTACGACGAGAACCTGACCTGCAACAACTCCTTCAAGGACGGCAGGGCGGACTGCGTGGACATGTTCCGGGAGGACCACGGCCTGTTCCTGATGAAGACCCTGTCCGCCACCAACAGCCTCCGGGAGATGGAATCCGACTTTGGTATCCTGCCCATCCCCAAGTACGACAGCGCGCAGGACTCCTACTCCAGCTCCGTGTCGGTGTTCGGCGGGAACCTGATCTCCGTGCCCACCACCTGCGGACATCTGGACATGGCGGGCGTGCTTCTGGAGGCCATGGCGGCGTACTCCCACTACACCCTGATCCCGGCCTTCTACGACACGGTGCTGAAGGAAAAATCCGCCCGGGACGCGGAGTCCACGGAGATGCTGGACATCATCATCGCCGGGATGGTCTTCGACGTGGGCGACTACTACAATCTGGCGGACTTCCCGGACTATTTCCTCCGGATCACCGGAAGCGCGGCGCATCTGGGGCGGGATCCCCGGACTTCGGACATCGCCTCCTTCTGGAAGAAGAAGCAGAAGATCGTGGAGGCCGACCTGAAAAAGCTCGTCAAGGTCATCGACGGCTGGAAGGAAATGCAGAACGGGGGATGATACTATTCTCAGTCTAAAAAGACAATCTGCAAAGAAGTGTGAAAAAGAAGCTGAAAAAATGCGCTGCACGTTACCCCGTGCTGCATGTTGAGAGGAGA
>CACYWX010000116.1 GCA_902778205.1 uncultured Ruminococcus sp.
CTCATGTTCATCTACAACCGGGTGCTGTTCCTTGTCACGCAGATCGGCGTATTGAAGAACATGCGGGACGTGGAGTTCGAGCTGGGCGTGGTGCCGTCCCCGAAGTACGACGACGTGCAGAAGGACTACGTGTCGCTGATCTTCCAGGGCGCCAACGCCGTGGGCATTCCGATCACCAATCCCGACGCGGAGCGGACCGGCGTGGTGCTGGATTATCTGGCGGCGCGATCCACTAATACCGTCCGCGACGTCTACATGAACCAGACCCTGGACTTCAAGTACATCCAGGACGAGGAGAGCCAGGAGATGCTGGACATCATCCTGTCCACGGGCACCTTCGAGATCGCCGCAGTGTATGACTGGGGCGGAATCGCCGGGCAGGTCATGACCCTGCTGAACGCCGGAAAGACCACCCTGGCGTCCACGGCGGCCAAGCTGGAAAGCCGGGTCCTCAAGGCCATGCAGACCACGGTGGACACGTTTGCGGAGGTAGGGCAGTAAAGGCTGTCCTCCGTATGCCGGATCGGAAACCACCGGCATTTGCCATGTGGTAGAAACGCGCATCGGAATAACGAAACCGCCGTCTCCCAATGAGAAGATAATCTTCCCGGGGAGACGGCGGTTTTTCTGATTGTCAGGCGTTTATTTTTCGGCGTCCCTCCGGGCGGGATCGGCGGGAACAGGTGCCGACGGGAAGACTATGGCCGGGGAGAGGGTGGGCTGACTTGCGGGTGCTGAATACTTCGGGAAGTGCAGGACCGCCTTGAAGAGATCCCCGTCGATGGAGAGGCTCAGCGCGCCGCCCTGCAGCTCCGTCAGGCTCTTGGCGATGGAGAGGCCCAGGCCGTTTCCCTCCGTGGCGCTGTTCCGGCTGGCGTCTCCCCGGACGAAGCGCTCCATCAGCTCCTCCGGCGGCAGGTTCAGCGGCTCCCTTGACACGTTGCGGAAGGTCACCACGGCAAAGTCGTGGATGTCCTCCAGCGTCAGATAGACTCTCGTCCCCGGCTGGCCGTACTTGACGATGTTGTTCATCAGATTGTCGAACACCCGCCACAGCCGCCTCCCGTCCGCCAGGATCGTCACCGGATGGTCCGGATGGGCGGAGCAGAGGGTCATACCGGCTCCGGAAATGCGGGATTCGTATTCTCCCGCCGCCTGTTCCAGAAAGACGCAGGCGTCCGTGGGGGAGAGCTCCACGTCCAGATTGCCGGTCTGGGCCTTGGACGCCTCCACCAGATCCTCGATGAGCCGCTTCATCCGCTCGGACTGGCGGAGCAGGACCTCGGAGTATTCCCGGATCCTCGGGTTGTCGGTGTCCTCCCCGGCGATGAGGCCCGCGTAGTTCACAATGGAGGTCAGAGGCGTCTTCAGATCGTGGGACACGTTGGTGATGAGCTCCGTCTTCATGCGCTCGCTCTTCATCCTCTCCTCCACGGCCCGGTTGATCCCCTCGCCGATGGCGTTGAGGTTCTCCCCGTGCCGCTTCAGGACCGGGAACATGCCCTTCGTGTCCACCTGATGCGAGAGTGTGCCCGCCGCCAGGGACTGCCCGGTCTTCTCCAGCCTCCGCATGGACAGGGCGATCCACAGGACGGCGGGGACGAGGATCATGGCCCGGATCACCCGGTAGATCACGTAAACCTCCAGATCCGGATGGGAGGCCGCCAGAACGAAGAAATCGAAGAAGATCAGCCCCGCCGCCAACAGAAGCGTTTTCCACACCAGCGGGATCCCGCGGACCAGTGCCGCAAGGAAGGAGAACACCCGGCGCGCTCCCTGCCCGAGGAAGCAGAGGAGCTTCCATACCAGCAGAACGGCCTGCACGGTCACGTTGTTTTGGACCATCGTCCCGGACTTGATCCGCCCGGCCGCGCTCATGCACAGCCCCAGAAGGATCGAGACCGCCAGAACGCCGCCGACTCCGATGGCCACGGCGAAGATGAACTTGTTATAGCTGCTGTAGGACAGCTCTGACATAAGATGCGCGGTCAGTGCCCAGGACCCGAAGCCGAGCGCCGCCAGAAGATCGAAGGGGACCCGGTGGAACGGCCCCGGATAGACCCCCTCCCCCCCCGGCCTCCTCGCCGAGGCGCACATGAGCAGGACGAAGCAGAGGACGCAGAGGATCAGGGAGACGGCCCCGACGGGATAGACGGCGTAGCGCACGTCGTAAATGAGATTGAACACCCTGTGCATGAAGCGGTAGTTGTCCTCCACCGGGAGGTTGTCGGCCAGCCGCCCCAGGAAGGTATAAGGCACGGTGGACACCGGAAGGTACCGCACGTTCTCCCCGCCGTCCCAGACTTCGCTGTACGGCGCGGGAGTCCGGCTCCGGCCGATGTTATGGATCTCCTCCCCGGTCTCCGGATTGCGAAAGGTGGTGAAATACCAGGTCAGGGAGGTCCAGCCCTCGGAGACGTCCGCGTGTCCCTCCCCATAAATCGGAGCGGTTTCCGCCGATCCGGTTTCATAAGCAGTCCCGCCCTCCCCGTCGTACAGGGGGATCGGCGTCCCATTCTCTATTTTGTACGGCACATTGGCGGACAGGACGTTTCCCTCCTCGTCCGTGAAGAGGTAGCGCAGATTGGTGACGGACCGGTCGTAGAGCATGTCCGTCGGCGTGTCGCGGTAGTAATCCGAGTCCGGATGAACCGTTCTCTCGGCGATCTGCACGGAATCCCGCCACATGAGGGTCCGGTCGAATTCCGCCAGCTTTTTGTCCTTCGGCGTCGTATAAAAGTTCTCCGACACGAAGAACCACGCGCCGAACACGCATCCCACCGCCAGAGTTGCGCAGACGACGACGGCGAGAAAGAGTCCAAATTTGCGGAGCGCACCCGCGGATCGACTGTTCATGGCCTGTCCTCCATTTTATATCCCTGTCCCCAGACCACCTTCAGATAGCGGGGCTCGGCGGGGTTGATTTCCAGCTTCTCCCGCAGATGCCGGATGTGGACGGCGACGGTGTTGTCGCTGCCCAGGGGCGCTTCGTGCCAGACCTGCCCGTAGATCTCCCGGGGAGAGAACACCTGCCCGGGATGGGTGATAAGCAGTTTTAATATTTCATATTCGATGGGCGTCAGGCTCACGGGCTCCCCGTCGCAGGTGACGGCTTTGGCCCGGTCGTCCAGCTCGATCCCGCCGACGGCTGAGATCTCCGGCTCCTTCGCCCGCCCGCCCAGGGTGACATACCGTCTGAGCTGGGAACGGACCCGGGCGGTGACCTCCAGCGGGGAGAAGGGCTTGGTGATGTAGTCGTCGGCCCCCAGGTTCAGCCCCAGGATCTTGTCCGTGTCCTCGCTCTTCGCCGTCAGGAAGATCACCGGCACGTTGGAGATCTCCCGGATCATGGAGAGGGCGCGGATCCCGTCCGTATCCGGCATCATGATGTCCAGGAGGCACAGATGCACGTCCTCCCGCCGCACGGTCTCCACCGCCTCCCGGCCGCTGTACGCCGTCAGGATGCGGTACTCCGGATCGTTCAGATAGATTTTCAGCGCGTTGACGATGTCCCGCTCGTCGTCGCACACAAGAATGTTGTACATGGAGCGCTCCCCCTTCCCGTCCGCTTCAGTATACCCGATTCCGCCTTAAAATGCCAGTGGGGAACCGATTAAGAAATCATGAAGACGGCGGTCTCTTTTCTCTTCCATTGTAGCACCGCGGCCGCTCCCTGTCAAGCGCGGGGAAAGGGGGAGGGAAATCCGGTCCCCGGCCGCCGGTGCGACAGATTGCGCGGCTGGGACGCGGTACAATGGTCCGGGAGGTGACGGGGGTGACGGTCTATCTGGACATTCTGTTTCTGGTGAATTTCTCCATGGACCTTTTGACCCTGTGGGCCGTGTGCGCCGTCAGCGGACGCAGGATCCGGAGGGGAAGGATCCTCGCCGCCGCGCTTCTGGGAGCCTCCGGAGCCACAGCCTCCGTACTCCTGCCCCGGATGGGGGATCCCGTCCGGGTGGGAGCGGGCGTGCTCCTGGCGGCCGTGATGGGACTTGTCTGCTTCGGATTTTACGGCTGGGGAGGGCTGTTCCGGAACGCGGTGCTGATCTGGGGAGCGGGATCCCTTTTGGGAGGCGTCATGACGGCGCTGTTCTCCCTGGGGACGCCCGTCTTCTCCGGCGGGGACGGCTTTCCGGCGGCGTATCTTCTGTGCGCCTTGTTCTCCTTCCTCTGGACCCGGATCCGGCGGGGAGGGAGCGGGACGCGGGAGGCAAGGATCGTGGTCACGGCGGGAGGGATCACGGCAGAGATGAACGGCCTCTGCGACACGGGCTCCTTCGCCTGCGATCCCATCGGAGGGGAGCCGGCGGTGCTGGTAAAGCGAAGAGCGCTGGGGGACCTGGGAATCATGGCCGAGCGCGCCGCAAAAGGAGAGAACACGGGACTGCGGCTGAGGATGATCCCGGTGAAGGGCGTGGGCGGCGAGCGGCTCCTGCCCGGCTTCCTTCCGGACCGGATCCTCATCGGCGGAGTGGAGCGCGCGGCGGCGGTAGCCGTGGACGGAGAGGGAGAGCGGTACGGGGAGGCGGACGCCCTGATTCCCGGTCCGCTGATCCCCTGAGGGAAGGAGGATGGGTTTGCATTGAAACAGCGGAACGAATGGCGGTCATGGGCGATCCGTACCCTGAGGACGGCCTGCGGGATCCTGTCCGGGGACGGAGGGACGTACTACATCGGAGGATCGGAGACACTGCCCCCGCCGCTCCCGCCGGAGGAGGAGGCGGACGTGCTGAGGCGGTTCGATGAGGACCGGAGCCTGGCGGACACCCTGATCCGGCACAATCTGCGGCTGGTGGTGTTCATCGCCCGTAAGTTCGAGAGCTGCGGCACCGGCATCGAGGACCTGATCTCCATCGGCACCATCGGGCTCATCAAGGGGGTCAACACCTACCGGCGGGACCGCGGGATCAAGCTGGCCACCTACGCCTCCCGGTGCATCGAAAACGAGATCCTCATGCATATCCGGAAGAACGCGCCCCACCGGGGGGATCTGTCCATCGACGAGCCCCTGTCCTCGGATGCGGACGGAGGGGAGCTGCTCCTGTCGGACGTGCTGGAGTCCGGGGATTCGCCGGTGGGCGCGGAGCTGGAGAAAAAGGAGGACGAGCGTACGGTCCGGGCGGCGGTGGACGCGCTGGACGAGCGGGAGCGGGAGATCATCATCCTGCGCTACGGGCTGTACGGACACAGGGAAATGACCCAGAAGGAGGTGGCGGACCGGCTCGGCATCTCCCAGTCCTACATCTCCCGGCTGGAGAAGAAGATCATCGCCACCCTCCGGGCAAGGATCGCAAGGAGCGTGTGAGAGGGGAAAAACGGAAATCCGGCAAAAAAATTTGAAAAAGGGGTTGCTTTTTGAAATGGCGTATGGTATAATCACAGAACGTGAGCTACAGAGGAATGAGGTGAAAAGCAATGAAACAGGGAATCCATCCTCAGTATAAAGAGGTAACGATTCGTTGCGCGTGTGGCGAGACTGTGACCACCCGCTCGACGAAGGGCGACGCCAACGGAGAACTGCGCGTGGACATTTGCTCCAAGTGCCATCCTTTCTTCACCGGCAAGCAGAAGTTCGTTGATTCCGGCGGACGCGTTGACAAGTTCAAGAAGCGTCTCGAGCAGCGCGGAAGATAACGGAATTGGACTTTGTCCGAGAAAGTTGTCGGACAGGAACACGGAGCATCCGCTTTGAATCCTGTCCGGCTTTTTCCTTTTTCCGGGATTTTATCCGGTTTGCCCGTCCTGAGACTGCATAGTTCATGCTTCCCCGGTAGTTTATCCAAATTACCTCGCGCCGCTGCATGACTGTCATAGTCTTTTCTCCATCGTGCTCCTGTCATGCGCGTTTCGATCGCTGTTTCCGAGGCTCCAGCGCGACTGCCGTCGGCGCAGGAAACCGTGGAACTTGTTCCACGCATGTTTCGACTGACTCAACCAGTCCGCCGGAGTTGCGGAGCAACTCCAGGAGAATGCAAAGCATTCTCCGAGCGAGGACATGGGATATACAACCGTTTTTCGATTCAGTTGCGAGCTGTCAGGTTACGCTATACGGCCAAGGGACCCTCCGGGGAGGGGACTTCGGTCTGAGATGTTCCCTCCCCGGCGTCCGTCCCGCGCAGGGACATAGAATCAGAAACCCGCAGGGTTTCTTTCCTCATTTTCTTTATGGAAGAAACAAAGAAAAAAGCCGTCCTCTGCGCCGTCTTCCCTCAGAACGGAGAGGAGGAGAGCGACATCTCTCTCCGCGAGCTGGAACGGCTCTGCGATACCGCCGGATGCTCCGTGGCCGCCATCGTCTCCCAGTGCCGGGAGAAGCCCGACGTCCGCACCGTCCTCGGCAGCGGCAAGGTGCAGGAGCTGTCCTTCCTCTGCTCCACCCTGGAGGCGGATCTGGTGGTCTTCGACTGCGAGCTGTCCCCCTCCCAGATCAAGGCGCTGGAGGACTCCATCACCGCCGACATCCCGGTCATCGACCGGAGCATGCTGATTCTGGACATCTTCGCCGACCATGCCCGGACCCTGGAGGGACGCCTGCAGGTGGAGCTTGCCCAGCTGAAATACACCTCTCCCCGGCTGGTGGGGAAGGGGAAGGAGCTCTCCCGTCAGGGCGGCGCGTCCTCCTCGGGCTCCGTCGGCGCGAGAGGTCCCGGCGAGACCAAGCTGGAGATCGACCGGCGCCGGGTCCGGGAGCGCATCGCAGCTCTTGAGGAGGAGCTGGACCGGGTGGCCCGGAACCGTCAGGTCATGCGCAGTCAGCGGGACCGCTCCGGCATCCCGAAGGTGGGCATCGTGGGTTATACCAACGCCGGGAAGAGCACCCTGCTGAACACTCTCACCGGTGCGGGCATCCTGGCGGAAAACAAGCTCTTCGCCACGCTGGATCCCACCACCCGCCAGTACGTTACCCCCTCCGGCGCGAAGCTGCTTTTGACCGATACCGTGGGCTTCATCCGGAACCTGCCCACCCATCTCATCAAGGCCTTCCGCTCCACCCTGGACGAGGCGGTTTTGTCCGACGTGCTGATGCTGGTCATCGACGCCTCCGACCCGGAGTTCATCAGCCAGACCGCCGTCACCGCGGAGCTTCTGGAGGAGCTGGGCGCTCAGGGGAAGCCGACTCTGTACGTCTTCAACAAGTGCGACATCTGCGCCGACCGGGACGCCCTGGTTCAGATGCGGAGTCTGGCCTCGCGCTCCGGCACCGAGGTGGTGTTTGTGTCCGCGAAGACCGGCGCCGGCATCGGGACCCTTGTGGAGAAGCTGGAGTCCATGGCCATGGCGGGACGGCATCGGGTGACCCTGATGATCCCGCCGGAGGACGGAGCCGTCACGGGCCTGATCTACAAGGAGGCCGACGACGTGGAGATGGAGTACCGGGAGGACGGGATCCTCTGCCGCTGTATCCTGGACGACCGGCTGTACGCCAGACTGAAGCAGTATATCACCGAAGAATGACGGAGGTCCCATGAAGAAGAAGCAGACCGCCGCCCCCGCCGGAGATGGGGAGCCGAAAAAGCGCGTCACGCTGGCAAAAAGCGTGTCCGTGGAGATGGAGGAGCGCAAGTCCGTGTTCATCGGGCACGCCGCTCCCGTGTCCTCGGAGGAGGAGGCGCGGGCTTTCATCGACGAAAAACGCCGTCAATACCACGACGCCACCCACAACGTCTACGCCTACCTTCTGAACGGCGGCGCCATCGCCCGGTACAGCGACGACGGAGAGCCCCAGGGGACCGCCGGCATTCCGGTGCTGAACGTGGTCAAGCAGTCCGGCGCGACGGATCTGTGCGTGGTGGTGACCCGGTATTTCGGCGGGATCCTTCTGGGGGCCGGAGGACTGGTGCGGGCCTACGGAGCCTCGGCCAGACAGGCGGTGGACGCGGCGGGCCTTGCGGTGTTTGAGCCCTGGTCCGTTCTGCGGGTGACCCTTTCCTATTCGGACTATCAGAAGCTGCAGGCCTCCCTTCCGAAGCTGGGCGCGGTGGAGGACGGATGCGAATTCGGAGCCGACGTGGTGTCCTGCTGCGCGCTCCTTTCCTCCCGGGAGGAGGAATTCCGTCTGGCCGCCGCCGAGCTGACCGCGGGACGGGCCTCCGTTCAGCTGGACCGGATCGAGGAGCGGGCATCCCCGGCCTGATGCGCCGCGCGTTCCGGGATCCGGCCGGTTTTGCGCCGCTTTGCCGGATCGTTCCCCATATCGGCCCCATATCGGAGAGAAGCTGCCCGATCCGCGGCTTTTCTTTCTTTTCTCCCGAAAAGCGCGAAAAAAGTAATCGACCCTGTTTTTGCGTATATTATGTATATAACGCCGACCCAAACGGAGCGCGAAGCATGGCGAACACCGAACCGGAGGACCGGACATACGGCGGCACCGTCCGGGACATCTTCTACGAACGCGAACGCATGACCCTCTCTCCCCGCGCCTTTCTCTGCGAGCATACGAAAGGCCGCGACAGACCCGAGGAGGAATGCGTCAACCGCACGGAATTCCAGAGGGACCGGGACCGCATCCTCCACTGCAAATCCTTCCGCCGGATGATGCACAAGACCCAGGTTTTCTTCTTCCCGGTGGACGAGCATTACCGGACCAGTGCGAGGCCGCCGCCCTGGGCCACGATCTGGGCCACACGCCCTTCGGACACAGCGGCGAGGCCGTCATGCAGGACTGCTTCGATCCCTCCTTCACCCATTACCGGCAGAGTCTCAGGGTGGTGGAGTTCCTCGAGAAGAACGGGCGGGGGCTGAACCTGACCTGGGAGGTCCGGGACGGCATCGTGAACCACTCCGGCTCCAACAAGGCGTCCACCCTGGAGGGCAGGATCATCAAGTTCGCGGACCGCATCGCCTACATCAACCACGACATCGACGACTCCATCCGCGCCGGCATCATCACCCTGGAGGACATTCCCCTCCGGTACCGGGAGATTCTGGGGAGCGGCCATTCCGAGCGGATCAACACCATGGTGTCCTCCGTCATCGAGGCCAGCCGGGAGGGGGACGACATCGCCATGACCCCGGAGGTCGGGGAGGCCACGGAGGAGCTGCGCCAGTTTTTGTTCGAGAACGTCTACCACAATCCCGTGGCCAAGCGGGAGGAGAGCAAGGCGAGGAATCTGCTTGAGCAGTTATACCGCTATTTCTGTGCCAATCCTCAGAAAATGCCCGCGTTTTATTACGAAAACACCGCGAACGATTCCGTGGGCCGCTGTGTCTGCGACTACATTTCCGGCATGACGGACCGCTACGCCGTGGATCTTTACAAGGATCTCTTCATCCCGAAGGAGTGGGAGACGCCCGCGTCGCACGCCGGTGTGAGCGGGACATGACGAAAACCGCTGCCTGTGGACGATCCCGCCGCATCATACGCCGAAGGAGGTGAACCCCGCGTGATCCCGTCGAACATCATCGACGACATCAAATTCCGCTGCGACATCGAGAGCGTGGTGTCCTCCTACGTGACCCTGAAGAGGACCGGCGCGAACCTGAAGGGGCTCTGTCCCTTCCACAGCGAAAAAACGCCCTCCTTCACCGTCTATCCCGGCACCCAGAGCTATTACTGCTTCGGATGCGGCGCGG